>CAYYEE010000291.1:0-5993 GCA_964470775.1 uncultured Planctomycetota bacterium
GTACGGTCGCCGCCGCTTCTCTTGCCGCAGTGGCGTTTCGTCGGCCAGCGCACCGGTCCGCGGCGTCGCAGGCTCCTTGCGGACCGGATGCGCTCGCCGACATTTCCACATCCCCAGTGTGGCAGCCGCCGCCGCTTCGCGTCGAGGGGCCTGCCTCCACGACACCGACGGGCGCGGGCGGTGGCAGCCGTGCCAACGGGGCGCGGGCGGTGGCAGCCGTGCCAACGGGGCGCGGGCTTTGAGCGCGGATACGCGCCCCAGCCCGCACGCCCGCCGTCACCGCCGGCTGCCGCCACGCCGCGCCCTCTCCAGACGAACAACCAACAGAAGTTTCAGCAGAACAACGAACAGATGAACAACCACTGGGGGCGGGTGACACACCCCCCCGCGGCGAGCTTCCGCGCCCGGCTACAGGCGCGGCGATCTCGCCGACTCCCCCCGATACCAGGCGCCCCGCATGGCCACGGGCTCCACGCTTCCGCCGCGTGCATGCGCACGCCATACCTGCATCGCACCTTCCGGTGAACGCCTTACGTCCACGCAGTCGGCCTGCCTACAGGACCGCCTGCGCTACCTCCAGGCATCACCGTCGTTGCTCTTCGGTACGGTCACCGGCGGGCGTTACGCATCGGCATCACGGCGGAAGGCCTGCCACACGCCATCCTCACTGCGCAAGCTTGTTGCGGTGTCGATGTGGCAGGCCCGCCGCCGCTTTTCATGTCCCCAGTGCGGCAGCCGCAACGGCTGCCACGAACAGTGCTGCGCGCTCACGCTCGCGGCGCGTGCTGCGCACGCCATACCGGCTCCGGCACCGGCCTGCCACACGGCGTTGCGGGCTGATACTCAAGAGCGCCCGTGTGGCAGGCCTTGCCGGTCGGTGCCACCCGCAGGCTTGGTGGCAACCGCCCGTCATCCGGACCGGTACGGTCTCCGCCGCTTCTCTTGCCGCAGTGGCGTTTCGTCGGCCAGCGCACCGGCCCGCCGCGTCGCAGGCTCCTTGCGTTCCTGCGCGCACGCCGACGTTTCCACATCCCCAGTGTGGCAGCCGCCGCCAGCGGCAGAGCGCCTGCCACAACGCCGGGCGCGGGCGTGGCAGCCGGGCCGCCGGGGCGCGGTCTTTGCGCGTGGATACACGCCCCAGCCCGCACGCCCGCCGTCCTGACCGGCTGCCACACGCCGCGCCCGCACGACTCCAAATTTACTATCGACACAAAGCATCAATGTAAGCTACCGCGCCAGTTAAGCGCGGAGATCCTCGCTCGCGCATTCGCGCCCCGACGCGCCACGAGCGGGCTAGTCCGCATCCCTCCCGCAAGTGGCGCTTCCGGGGGCGAAAGCCGCTCACTCGGAAAAAGGATAACGCCGTAAAAATATGCGGCTCTACAGCCTCGCCCGCGTTTCGTCACGCGGGATTCCGCTGCGCGGCAGCCCTGCGGGGCGCGGCTTGGGTGGTTCCCCCCAAACCCTCCCAACGGCACCCGTTCCCGCCTTTGATCGCCACTCATGCCTTTGTCCGTCACCTGCGCCGCGCCGCTGCACACGGTCACGCCAACGCTTCGGTTACTCGCGGCGGCGGGATACCGCCTTTGTCATGCCCGTTGCCCACGGCGCGGCTCATGGCAGGCTCCCGGTCATCCGTCCCTCCTGACCGTCCGCTTCCCCAATCCCCAATGTGACGGACACGCCATCACCGTCCTGTCTGCAATCCGCCGTTTCTGAACGCTGCACAACTTCCCCCGTTCCCTGACCTTCATCCGAGTACAGGTGAGGATGAAGGCTCAAGGAACAGGGCAGCGTTATGAATCAGAAACTTTACAGATTGCAGAGCAGGGCCGGTTTGAGTTTGGCGATCACGGCGGCGGGTGCCGCTAGTGAGGATTCAGAACTCAGCAACGAGCAGACGTTTTGTCACACCTCGTTGGGTGTGAGAGAGACCGGCACGGCTACGCAGAAAGGGCACACCATGAACACCGCATTCAACCCGTATCGCACCACACGCGCCGCACGCCGCTACGTGTCACCCCGCACCCGCCCATTGAACCAATTCGAGCGCGAGACCCGCGCCCTCTCTTACATGCTCAAAGAGGCCGACTGTCCCGAGGCCGCTTTGCAGATCGCCGCCGCCGAAATGGCCGCGCTTGTTTGGGGGCCTTGCAACCTCATCCCCGCGCCCGACCACACCGGCGACACCGCCGCCAACCGCAGGCTTGCCAAGGCCATCGCCGCCCACGTGAAGGGAGGGGCCGAGGTTCACGACATCCTGACCCGCACCGCGCCCGCCCCGAGCGCCTGCGACCGCCACCGCACCAAAGGCCCCGCCGTCAGCGTGGAGGAGCACAACATCACGCGCCGCGACGGCAAGCCCATCCCCTGCCGCCGCACGTTCATCGTGGACAACGTCCTTGTCGGCGGCAACACCATCCGCGCCTGTTTCAACGCGCTGGGCTTCGGCACCGGCCTTGTTTTCGGCGACGCCTCATACCGCCCCGAATGACCCCCTTTTTACACTCACCATTGCGGCCACTCGGTGGCCGCAATAACCCCGAAAGGAACCCCGATCATGAACACAACGCAAAACCCCGTCGGCCAGAGTGCCGAGTTTCAACAGACGTGGGAGGCCCTCATGCGCCAGCTTGAGGCCGTCCTGTCAATCGCCCACGAGCGCGAGCCCAACCGCACCCAATACCGCGAGGCGATCAGCATCGCAAAATACCACCTGACCCAGCTCGACGCCCTCGCCGACTGACCTCCGTACGGGCGCGGCACGCCGCGCCCACACTTTTACCCTCACCTTTGCGGCCACTGAGTGGCCGCAATAACCCCGAAAGGAACACGCCCGCATGAACACGAAACCCACACCCGAAGCCATCGCCACCCTGCGAACGCTGACCACGTCCGAGCAATTCGAGGTCATCACCGACGCCATGATGGGCGAAGAAGGCGACCACTTTGTTGAGTTGATCGACCACATACACGCCATGTGGCAGGCCATGCCCAAGACCTACGAGACCGACGGCCAAGGCTGCGCCGCACTCGCGCGGCTTCACTACTTCACCGGCGGTTGCGACTGGTGGATCGTGGAGAAGGACGCCGACCCCGACCACGCGGGCCAGGTGCAGGCCTTCGGCATCGCCGACCTCGGCATGGGTCCGGAGGCAGGCTACATCTCAATCCCCGAACTACTCGAGAACGGCGCAGAGCTGGACCTTTATTTCACGCCCAAGCGGATGGGCGAACTTCTCGATTAAGCCCCGCGCGGGCGGCCCGGCCTGTCATGAGCTCAGTCGAATGGCCGCCCCTTTTTGTGCCCAAAAAACCGCCGCGCCACCGGCGCGGCCTTTCAGCCCGTCGCTCGCCCCGATAGCGTCTCGCGCCGGGTCCCATGGCATATCATTAAAACACCAACCCAAACAGACTTTGTCCTATGAATCCTACTAACGGAGCGCCATAATGGACTCGTTCTTAAGCTATGAAGATCGTGTGTCCTGAGGCGAGAGAGCTAATGCTCCTGTGCTGTGCCGGAGCGTGGTTCTGCACCGAAATGGGCGCAGAAAGGAGGTGTCCGATGAAGGCTATACTTAAATGGATAGTCAAGGCGGCCATATACTCCTCCCCAAAAAACCCATGAACAGCGGGATAACCACAAGCCGGGGTGCTGGGATGCCAGCATGATGACCATCCATCAGATGAGCTAAAGTGCTGTGGACGCGCGGCAAGGCATGGCAGAGGAGGCAGAGATGGGTCTGCCTCCTCGTTTTGGCTGGAATTGCGAGATCCAATCATGTCCGCCGCGCCCGTTGGGGGCGCGGCCTAAAAATTCCCCGCGACAGCTTACCCAGCCGCCGCGGGTCCCGTTTTCAATAGGGCAGAGCATCAACCCAGTAGCCTACCGGCTTCCCAACTTCCCGCGCCTCGCCATGCTGAGGCGCTTGCGCTGCCGCGCAGCCTGCCGCCGGGCCTTTTCCGGTAACAGGTGCTTCAGGTGCGGATGCGCCTCCAGCGCCCGCCGCAACTGGATCTCGACCGCCTGTGGCGTGACCTCCAGTTCTTCCGCGATCAGCGCGTACGCATCGCCCTTGTAGCGCCGCTGCAGGATCCGGAACGTGCGCGGCGGCAGATCCAGGAAACCGCGCACCGCTTCCGCCAGCACGGACAGCGGCAGCGCGTCCGGCCCGTCGTCCTCCGTCCTCTGACCCCCGTCCACCTCTCGATCCGCCCGCTCCTCGTCAAACGCCATCGTATGCGAGCTGTCTTCCGTCAGTTTGCACGACGCGCAGGGCGTGTCCTCATACCGGATGCCGCCATGCTCGGCTTCCTTTATTTTCGCCGCAAATTCACAGTGACTGCAGTTCATTCTCTTGCCCTCCTTCAAACTCTTTTCCGTCAGCCGCCCTCGCCAGCGCGCATCCGCGTCCGGCCGAAAAATCCTGATCCCCGCCTGCTTCATCAGGGGGAAGGGGGTTGGGGGAAGGGGGCCGAAGCCGGGGGGTAGGGGGGCGCAAAAACACAGTGTGTGTGGCGGCAGTCGCGGTGTCCGGCATCATTTGGCCGATGTGCATCCGTTCCCCAACTCCTAATTCCTCACTCCTAACTCCTCCCTCATTGACGCGTGCTCTGCATGCGTCAATTACATCCAGCAACCGGATCAGGTCATCCACGTACACGATCACGACCCACGGCTTCTTGTTCATGCGGTGGATCACCGCAGGCACCTCGCCGGTGCCCGCGTCGCGCCGCGCCTGCTCCAGGCTCGGGTAGAGCCGCAGCGCCTCGACCCGCTTCACTTCCAGGTGAAGCCCCGGCAGGTCGCCCGCCAGGTCAGGCGACTCCGGCCCGCCGTGGTACTGCCGACCACGGTGGAACCGGGTGCCCAGCACCTCGTTCAACTTCTCTGCGGCCTCGCGTTCGCCGGCCGCTCCTTTCCTGCGTGACATCATTCCCATCACATCACCTCCAAGTTAATCCCGCATCCCCGCGGCGTCAGCCCCCCTCTGAAAGCGGGCGCAGCGGGCAGGGCGCACGTTGATTTATCGTGTCCGAAAAAGTCCGTGCGCGTCATCCGTATGCCGGAACGTCCACCACCCGCACCATCCCCGCCAGCAGGGCGTCCAGGTCCGACGCCAGCACGCCCGCGCACCGCACGCAGCCCGGCATCCGCGCCTTGCGCAGCACGCCTCGCCGCGCCAGGAGGTGCACCGTCCTTGTCGTGCGGTTGAGCCGTTTGGCCGCCTCCTCGAACGCGACCAGCTTATCCGCCGGCCGCGCGGCCTCCTGGCAATCGTCCAGCCCCAGCGTCTTCAGCAACAGCTCCCGGTCCGCACGCGTCCGCGCCGGATCGCTCTCATAGATCGCCCTCATCGCCGTCAGTGTCGTCGTCTTCATGTCATCTCCTTCTCTGTTTGGTTGAACGTCCGCCACCCGGCGGACACGAAAGCATGTTTCCCAAGTTTCACCTTTTCACCCACCCCCTCACGTACACACGCAAAAACACGCGTACAGGCATCGCGCGGGGGGGTGGGGGTGAAAGGGTGAAACATGAAGAGAGAGTTGTTGTTTTTCTTTATATTTAGGCCTTTTTCACGTTTTTCAAGTTTCACCCTGCGGGGGTGAATCTTGGGTGAAACTTGGGGAATCATGAGCAGGGTGCAGTCGTTCATGTTTCACCCCCCGCTGATGTTTCACCCTCATGTTTCACCCCGCCTGCCAGCCGGTACGAGCGCATATGCCAGCCCGGTCTAGCCGTGGTTATGACCTCGATATCGCCCTGTTGCTCCAGCGTCTCCACCAGCGCCGCAAACGCCTTGGTGTCCAACTTCATGCGCTTGAGCAGCACGCTGTGCGGCAGCTCGTTCCCCGGCGCGTTGCGCAACTTCTCCACGGCCTTGAGGCATTCCGCGTGGAAAGGGTTCTCGGCGACGTGGCCCGCCGCCATGAAGAGCATCCGCCGCGTCTGGTGCATCACGAACGCCGACGCCCACTCGACGGCCGCGAGC
>CAYYEE010000292.1:0-5989 GCA_964470775.1 uncultured Planctomycetota bacterium
GGTGGACCGGGTTCTAGCCACGGGACTCGACATTGAGCTGATCGTGGTGGACGACGGCTCCACGGACGGGACCACGGAGGAACTGCGCGGCCTGAGCGATCCGCGGGTTCGTGTCATTCGGGAGCCGGTGAACCGCGGCAAGGGGTGGGCGGTTCGCAGAGGCATCGAGGCGTCCACGGGCGATGCCCTCATCATCCAGGACGCGGACCTGGAGTATGATCCGAAGGACTACGGCGTCTTGCTGGCGGCTATGCGCGAGGAAGGCGCCAAGGTGGTTTACGGCAACCGCCTGCACAAGGGCAACCCCCGTTTCAGCCACCTGCGGTATCTGCTCGGCGGCATGCTGGTGACCCTTGTCACCAACATGCTCTTCCAGGCGCGCTTGCACGACGAGCCCGTGTGCTACAAGCTGTTCGACGGGCCGCTCATCCGCGGCCTGAACCTTCAGTGCAAGGGCTTTGAGTTCTGCCCCGAAGTGACCGCCATGGTCCGCCGGCTGGGTCATCGCATTGTGGAACGGCCGGTGAGCTACAACCCGCGCACCATGGCGCAGGGCAAGAAGATTCGCTGGTGGGACGGAATTGTGGCGCTGTGGACGCTGGTCAAGTACCGGGTTGCTCCGCGAAGTTCGCTGCTCAAACCGAGTCCTCCGAAAGGGAGGCTGCCTTGAAACGCCCGAATCTGTTGATGGTCACGCTGCACGACTTGGGTTGCTTTCTGCCCTGCTACGGTCACCCCATCCACGCGCCGGCGACCGAGGCGCTGGCCGCGGAGGGCGTTGTCTTCCAGAATCACTTCTCCACGGGCACGGTTTGCTCGCCCAGCCGCGGCAGCATTGCCACGGGCTGCTATCCGCACACACACGGTCTTATGGGCCTGGTTCACCGAGGCTGGGCTCTGGACACGGAGCGATGTCCCCATCTCGCGTCTCTGCTTTCGACGCAAGGCTACGAAACCTGGCTGTTTGGCTTTCAGCACGAGCACTGGGACGCCTCGATGCTGGGCTACGGCGCGGTGGATCGCTGCGCGACATTCCACGCCGAGGACGTAGCTCAACGCGTGGCGGAGTGGCTGGCTTCGAGGGGCAGCGCGGAGAAGCCGTTCTTTGCGTCGGTGGGCTTCAGCGAGGTTCATCGGATAGGGCTGCAACCTTCGCACTTCAAACGTAACGTCTATCGTCCGGCGCGTCCTGAGGACACGCTTGTGCCGCCCTGGCTGCCCGACATCCCAGAGATCCGCCAGGACTTGGCCGATTTTTACGGCGCCATCCGCCACGCCGACGCCATGACCGGCGTCATTCTGGCCGCGCTGAAGAAGGCTGGGTTGGAGGAGAACACCATCGTGGTCTTCACCACGGACCATGGCGCTTCCTTCATGCATGGCAAGGCCACGCTATATGACGGCGGCTGCAAGACCGCGTTGCTCATGCGCTGGCCAGAGGGGATTCCGGCGGGGCGGAAGGTCGCGGGCCTGACGAGCCATGTGGACATCCTTCCCACGCTATTCGATCTGATGGGGCTTCCGGCGCCGGCTCACGTTCAGGGCGTCAGCGCCGCCGGGCTGATTCGCGGCGAAGCTGTCGAGGAGCGGGACTTCGTCTTTGCCGAGAAGAACTACACCAACTTTTTCGACCCATGCCGCATGGCGCGTTCCCAGCGCTTCAAGTACATCCGCAAAGGGCTCAGGACCTCCATCTTCGACTTCCAGATCCCGGAGATCGAGTTGAGCGCGTGGGGCTGGCGCCGCAATGACAAGATGTATGGGTTCTACTCGTCCGAGCGAAGCCAGGAGGAGCTTTTTGACCTGGACACCGACCCGGGCGAGCTGCGGAACCTGGCTGAGTCGCCCTCGTTCTCAGGGGAGCTGGCTTTGTTGCGCAAGGCGCTGGACGGCCACCTCGAGGCGACGGACGACCCGTTCCGGCGGCTCTCGATAGAGATCTTGATGCCAAGAGACGGATACGCCGGGATGGACTTGAGCCGCGGGGTCCGCGGCCGGCCGGCCTGACCCTGCCGCGCGTCGCGGGCCAGGGCGGCCGCGGGCGCCAGCGCGCGGCGGCGCGTCTTGGTACAATAGTGGCGTTATTCCCTCGGCAGGGCGGCGCGCTGCCTCGGCGCATGGGCGGACCTCCACGGAGAAACCGTATGGCCGTTGACCAGTCTCGCATCCGCAATCTGTGCATCATCGCTCACGTTGACCACGGCAAGTCCACGCTTGCGGACCGGATGATCCAGAAATCGGGCCTTGTGAGCGTGCGTGAGTTCCATGACCAGATGCTGGACACGATGGACATCGAACGCGAGCGCGGCATCACCATCAAGAGCAACACGGTGGTGCTGCCTTACCGCGGTGCGGACGGCCAGGAGTATGAGATCAACCTGATTGACACGCCGGGCCACGCCGACTTCTCGTACGAGGTGTCGCGCGTTATCGCGTCCTGCGAGGGCGCTCTGCTGCTGGTGGACGCGACGCAGGGCGTTCAGGCCCAGACCGTGGCCAATCTCTACAAGGCGCTGAACTACGATCTGTCGCTGGTGCCTGTGGTGAACAAGGTGGACCTGGCTTCGGCGGACATTGACGGCACGCTGGAGCAGATTGACCAGGAGCTTGGCCTGCCGGCCGAGGATTCGGTGATGGTGTCGGCCAAGACGGGCCAGGGCGTGGATGAGTTGATGGAAGCGATCGTCCGCATGATCCCCGCGCCCAAGGGCGACCCGAACGCGCCGTTGCGGGCGCTGATCTTCGATGCGGAGTATTCCTCGTTCCGCGGCGTGATCTGTCAGTTTCGAGTGATGGAGGGCACGCTCCGCAAGGGCGACGCGATCCGGTTCTTTTCCACGGGCGCGGAGTACCGCGTGGAGGAAATCGGGCGCTTGCAGATCCGCCCCGTGCCCTGCGACGAGTTGCGCGCGGGCGAGGTCGGGTACATGGTCGCGGGCATCAAGAAGCTGGCGGATGTGCGCATTGGGGACACGCTGACGCTGTCGGAGAACCCGGCCAAGGAGGCCCTGCCGGGGTTTGAGCCGGTGAAGCCGATGGTGTTCTCTTCCCTCTATCCGATGGCCTCGGACGATTACGAGGATTTCGCGGCGGCGATTCAGAAATACGCGCTTAACGACTCGGCGCTTGTGTTCCAGAAGGACACGTCCGCGGTTCTGGGGTTCGGCTTCCGATGCGGGTTCCTGGGGCTGCTGCACCTTGAGATCGTGCAGGAGCGCTTGCAGCGCGAGTACGGCCTCTCGCTGGTGCTCACGGCGCCGTCGGTCATCTACCGTGTCAGGCTTAAGGACGGGACCTCGATGGAGGTGGACAACCCCAGCTACTTCCCGGATCCGTCGCAGATCGAGACCGTGGAGGAGCCTTACGTCAAGGTCTCCATCATGACGCCGGAGAAGTCCGTGGGCGCGGTGCTCAACCTCTGCGTCGAGGCGCGTGGCGTGGCGATCAAGACCGATTACCTGGCCAAGAACCGGCTGGAGGTGAAGATGGAGGCGCCGCTGAGCGAGATCATCTATCACTTCTACGAGCGGCTGAAGACCGTAACGCAGGGCTATGGCTCGCTGGACTATGAGTTCATGGACTACCGCAAGAGCGACGTGGTGAAGATTGACATTCTTGTGAACGGCGAACGGCTGGACGCGCTGTCGCAGCTTGTGCATCAGAGCAAGGCGCGCGAGTATGCGCTCTACGCCTGCACGCGGCTGGAGGAGTCGCTGCCGCGGCAGAACTTCAAGATCGCGATTCAGGGCGCGATCGGCGGCACGATCATCGCGCGCAAGACGCTGAGCGCCTTTCGCAAGGACGTGACGGCCAAATGCTACGGCGGCGACATCACGCGCAAACGCAAGCTGCTGGAAAAGCAGAAGGCGGGCAAGGCGCGCATGAAGATGGTGGGGCAGGTGTCCGTGCCGCAGGAGGCGTTTGTGGCGGTGTTGAGGGCGCCCACGGAGTAGCAGCCAGGCCATGAGCCAGCCCAGCCCAGTTGGCGTCTACGTCCACATTCCATTCTGCCGGCGCAAGTGCCGCTATTGCGACTTCTGCTCGCGGCCGCCGGCGGATGACGGCGAGATGGACCGCTATGTGGCGGCGGCAACGAAGGAGATTGGGGCTGTCGGCGGGGCGCGTCGAGCGGACACGGTGTATTTCGGCGGCGGCACTCCTTCGTTCATCGGCGCGGAGCGGCTGGGCCGCCTGTTGGACGCCGTGAGACGGGCGTTCGAGGTCGCGCCGGACGCGGAGATCACGGTGGAGGCGAATCCTCTCGATGTGACGGAAGCGTGGGCCGGCGCCATGTTGGCGGCTGGCGCGAATCGAGTCAGCATCGGCGTGCAGAGCCTCTGCGATGAGGATCTGCGTTATCTCGGGCGTCCGCATGCCGGCGCGGACGGACCGCGGGCGGTGTCGGCCGCCAGGCGGGCCGGCTTCACGAACGTCAGCATTGACCTGATCTATGGCCTGCCGGGCTCTACGCGCGCAGGGCTCGAACTGAGGCTGGCGGATGCGCTGGACGCCTGCGCGCCCGAGCACGTGTCGTGCTATCAGCTCACGTACGCGGAGGGGACGCCGCTTGGCCGCGAGGTGGCGGAGGGTCGTGTGACGCCGCTTTCCGAGGACGAGGAGCTGGAGCAGTTTGTCGCGGTTCACGAGACGCTTGAGCGGCGTGGGTTCTTCGCGTATGAGGTGTCGAACTTCGCTTTGCGCAAGGACCTGCGCTCGCGGCACAATCTGGCGTATTGGCGGCATGTGGACTATGCGGGCGTGGGGCCGGGAGCGCACAGCTTTCGCTGGCCGGACCGCTGGTGGAATACGCGCTCCGTCGAGGACTACTGCGCGCGAGTCGAGGCGGGCAAGAGCGCCGCGGAGGGGCGCGAAATCCTGACGCTTCGCCAGCTCTCGGCCGAGGCCTTGATGCTTGGCCTGCGCACGACGGATGGGATCGAGTTGGCGGCGCATCGCGAACGCTTCGGCGAGGACCTTGCGGCGAGCAAGTCGGAGGCGTTTGGACGCATGGTTGAGGAGGGGCTGCTGGTTGTGGACGGCCTGCGGGCGAGGCCGACGCTGAAGGGGCTTGCCGTGGCTGACAGCCTTGCGCGTGAGCTGATGTGAGGTTACGCCGGCACCGGCGTCTTGGCGCCTTGGGCGTTGACGTTCACGTAGGTCATTTCGCCCTTGGCCACGAGCCGGCCGCCGACGCGCCCCGCCACATGAATCGTGACCGACGTCACGCCGCGTCTGGCCAGCTCGCCCTCGAACTCCACGATGTCGCCCAGCCGGGCCGCGCTCTCGAACACGAAGGACGAGGCGCGGGTGACAAAGGCGCAACCGGGGAACATCTGCTGCGCGATGCAGTAGCCCACGGTGTCCATTTCGGCCATGATGACGCCGCCGAAGAGGTTGCCGTGGTGGTTGAGGTGTTCGTTGCGGACCAGGAAGAAGTTGCGGATGGGGCAAGCCATGTGGTCAGCCTCCATGGACCTGTCTGCCGTCAATGAACGTGGCGACGCACTCGCAGGCGCTGTTCAGAACAGCGATGTCGGCGGGACGGCCTGGCGCGAGGACGCCGGCGCGGAGGCCCAAGACTCGGGCCGGGTTTGAGCTGGCGGCCTTGGCCGCGTCGGGCAGCGAGAGACCGCATTGCTCCACAAGGTTGGCCAGGGCGCGGTTCATGGTGATGACGCTGCCCACGATCTGGCCCGTGGAGACAAGGCGGCCGACGCCGTCGTCGGTGGTGTATTCGCGGCCGTCCATGAGCCGGCTGGCGCCAGGCGGCAGGCCGGCGCCGGTCATGCCGTCAGTGACGGCGACAAGATGGCTGGGCCCCAGCGCGGCCGCCGCGTCGCGGACCACGCCGGGGGGGACGTGGCGCATGTCGCAGATGACTTCGCATGTGGCGCGGCGGCGGCGGAGCCAGGCGAAGACCGCGTCGCGCGTCCATGGCGGGGTCGAGAACTCGGACGGCCGCATGAAGGCGTTGAACAGATGGCAGACG
>CAYYEE010000293.1:0-5963 GCA_964470775.1 uncultured Planctomycetota bacterium
CCGCGACCAGAGCCGCTCGAGGTCGTCGCTGCCGCACTTCGAGCACCGCACCTCGATGTACTTGACGCCCTCCGGCAGGTCAAACCCCTTGAAGTGGAGGATCGTGCTGAGCCGGTCATGGTACGGATAGCCCAGCCGCCATTCCTTCGAGATCGCCGTCTCCAGCGGTCGGTTGAACGGCCTGAAGTTGCCGTTCGTCTCGCTGTACCAGAAGGTGATGTCGGCGGGGCTGAAGGCAATGTCGCTCTCGTCGAACTTGACGAGGCGCACTTCCGCCAACGTGCCCCCTGGATCTTCCCCGTCCCCTTTCCGGCGCGCGATGCGGCAGTGCGGGTTCTCCGCCACAAACGTGCGCACGGAGTGGAGCAAGCCGTTCTCATCGTCGATGATCCGGTCGCCGTGGGCATGGGGGAAGTAGTGCGGCACCAGGCTTTTCAGGCCGCTCTCGAACGGCTTGTACACGGCGTCGAAGCGCATGCCGTGGCGGTGCGCCGCCTTGCAGGCGGTCTGGAGCAGGTCGTATCCCATGGGACCATCGTTGTCGTACAGAGTCCACAGCGTATCGACGATCCACTCGAAGCGCGCAGCGCCGAGCGAGGCGGCATAGCGCATGATGAAGTCAATATGCTCCTCGTTCAGGAGCGTTCCGGTAAGAAGCAGGTCATCCGCGAAATCCGAGGTGATGCACAGTTCCTTGGTCACGTCAGATCCTTATCGTAGGGGGCGGCGATTACTTCTTCAACGCCTCGATCTTCCTGTTGATCCGCGCCGCTTGCGGCTCAGTGGCTTTGCCCTTTCCCCCCTCGGCCAGCATCCTGAGCACCTCCTGATAGCTCGCGAGCGCCTGGTCCTTCCGACCCAGCGTAACCTGCAGGTCGCCGATGTTCTCCACGATGCGGCTTCCATAGCTTGGGCTCAGGGAAACGTCATAGCGTTGCAGCACGGCGAGGGCCTCTTCGGGCTTCTTCTGTGCGGTGAGGATGCGCGCCGACGCGGAAATGGCGCCGGGGTAGGTGGCGTGGCTCCCGCGAGCACCAGGGCTGGCCCGGCAGAATTCGATGACGCGCCCGTAGGCGGCGAGGGCCGCGGTCTGGTTCTTGAGCTTCTCATGCAGTGCGCCGACACGGTTCCAGCTTTCGAGGGTGGTCTGCGTGTCCTTGCCGGCGCGCTCCGCGCACCGCTCGAAATCGCCGATGGCGGCCTGGGCGTTCTCCGTGGCCGCGTGCGCCTCCCCGCGGAAGAGAAACCCCTTGTACGCAAGCCCGTCCGGCCATGGCGTCAGGTCGGCGTCCTTGAAAGCCGCGATCAGTTCCGCAGGCTTCGTGCCGATGGAAAAGACCTCCATCCGAGTGCAGTCGGCCAGGGGCTTGTCGTCAATGCGCCCCGCCATCTCCATGGCCGCCTCGTGCTGCCCTTCGTGCGCAAGACATCGCGCCTGAAGGGCCAGGTTCTCCATCTTCGCGCGTTCGTCGGGCGCGGTGGCCACAAGCGCCGCCGCCGCCTCGCGCGCGCCCGGGTAGTCCTTCTTTTCATAGAGCGTCTGCGCCGCGCGCTGCTTGAAGTTCCAGTGGAAGTCAATCTTTCCAATGTCGCGCGCCAACGCGCACGGAACGGCGACAAGCGCTGCAAGTTCGCATAGGGCGAGCAGTTTCCCCTGCATCATGTTGTCCTCGATTGACCTCGTCTCGTCCACACCCACATCCACGCGCTCACGGTACTCTGCCGTTCGCTCGCCGATGCCCTCCAGACCCGCCCGCGCGCAACACGGGCGCCAGGTCAGAAGTTGTCCACGCCGTTGCTCACGTCAAAGTCGTGCCAGATCGCGGGCGCGGTGTAGCGCCAGTAGTCGTCGGACGCGTCGGATGCGCCCTGGGCGTCGGCAAAGGGGCCCGCGCTCCCGCTGTAAATGTTGCCGCAGAGCATTCTCAGCGGATAACTGGTCGCGGTGCCCGGCATGCCCTGGCCGTGCCAGATGATCTTCTGTTGCGGGTCGCCATACCAGCCCACGTGCGAGTCGCCGTACAGGACGTTGTACCCGTCGCGATGGGCGACGATGCCCATGCCGGCCACCTTGCCGCTGTCGGCAATGTCGCCGGTGGTCGGGTACGGGTTGTTCAGCGCGTCGGTATAGCCGCCGGCATTGTAGTTGCCCCCCTTGGAGAAGGTGTCGGACACGATCGCACGGCCTCCGAGTTGCTTCTGGGTCCGGAACATCGGCGTGCCCTGGCGGCAATAGACGCCCGGCTTGGTGAAGGCCAGCAGGGTGCGCTTGTCCGCCCCTTCGAAGCCGGCGCACCACGCCGTCATGCAGACAAGCGGAATGTCGCGGTAGGCGTACTGGGAGAAGACGTAGCTGGTGGAGGCGCTCTGAAAGGTCGAATTGCTGCCCCATTTGCCGTAGAAGAACGTGTCCGCGTCGAAGCCGCCGGCGTTCTTCCAGTGCTCCAGCCGGCTGCCGCCGGTGGTGTTATTGGCCCTGTCAAAGTCGCCCGGCATGCCCGCGCCGCTGGGGCAGTAGTAACTCCTGGCGCTGGGCATGTAGCCGGACGTCAGCAGGTATCCAAGTCCGACCGGCGCGTGGTTCAGCCCGCTGTTAAAGCGCCAGTCGCCTCCGCTGGATCGTATCCCCATGCCAATGAGGCGGTAGTAACTCATGACGAAACCGCCCACGAGCACGGTATTCGGGACGCCCAACTTGCCGGCGAATTCAGCGCGGTAGTTCCAGGTGTACCGGCCGTTGGTGTCCCCGCCCGATCCCACGTGGGTGAACCCGTTCGTTGACCAGTCGCACTTGCCTCCGGTCTTCTTCGAGCACTGGCGATAGGCGTCGGGAACGCCGGGGAACCAACTCGATCCCTCGCCGGCGCCCATGCCGATCCAGCCCGGCAGGGAGCCGCTGTAGTCGGAACAGTAACTCTCGAGGGCCACTCCCATCTGCTTCAGGTTGTTCATGCAGCTCGCCCGGCGCGCCTTCTCCCTCGCCGCCGCCAGGGCCGGCAGCAACAAGCCGGCCAGGATGGCGATAATGGCTATAACCACCAGCAGCTCGATCAGCGTGAACGCATTCCAAAAGATGCCGGTCGCCCACCTCGTGCTCGCCATGAGAAACCTCCTTCTTCTCAGAACAGGCGCCCTTCCATCCTTCAGGACGGATCTCCCTGCCTCTCAGGCGCCGGCTCGCGCTCCACGGACACTTCCATGGACATGCTGCCGCCATCGGCGGGCGGCAACACGATCCGGCACGGCACGTTCACGATCTCCGTGGCCTCCGCTTTCCCTTCCATGTGGCGCAGCAGCAACTGCGCCGCAGCGAAGCCGACTCCCTCCTCGTCGAGCACGGCCCACGCCACTCCCTCGCGCAGCTCCGCCTCCGGCCCGTCGCCGTACGTCGCCATGAACAGATCCCTGCCCGCGACCATGCCGCGCTGCCGGGCAAGGCCCAGCGCCTGCCGGGCTTGATTGGGCGTCAGGACGTGAATGCCCACCGGTCTGGGCGCGGACTCCAGTATCTGAGCAAGGCGCGTCTCGTCGGCCCAGAGGGTCTCCGCGTGGTCATATCCCAACGCGGTCGCCGCCGCATGGAAGGCCTCGCATCGCCTGAGGAACGCCGTGTTGTTCGGGTGCCCGCCGAACATGATCAGCGTGCGAACCTTCTGCGCCGCGAGGTAGCGCACCAGGCCCGCAGCGCTTTGGAAGGGATCCAGCCGCGCACAAGGCACCGCCGCCTCGACGAACTCCTTGTTCATCGCCACCACGGTGAACTCCTTCGCGAGGCGCATGATGAGCGGCGCGTCCGCCGGGACCGAGAACCGGTCCACGATCACGCCGCTGACTCCCATCGAGTGAAGCGAGTCGGCCATCATGTCCTCCGAGGGACCGTCCGGCAGCACAACCATCGGGAGAAGTTTCTTGCCGGTCCCCGCCAGCCCCTCGCAGATGCCGCGCGCGTGGCGCAGGTAGATCGGGTCCGTGTCGAGAAGGTGGAACTGGAGAAGCGCCACCGTCGTGGTCGCCCGCGCCGCCGCCACGAACGTCCCCAACTGCGGCGACCGCTCCAGGACCCGCCGCGCCACGAGGAAGTCGACCGCTTTCTGCACCGTGCCGCGCTGAACGCGGAACTGTGCGCACAACTGACGTTCCGACGGCAATCGGCTCCCAGGCTCGGACTGCCGCGCGATGTCGCTCAGAGAGTCGCTGATCTGCCGCCACAACGGCATCGAGCCGTCGCGAAGCAATGTGTCTGTCTTAACGCCCATGACATCCTCTAGTCTAGTCCAGATAGTCCACTCCAAATGTAACGGGATCGTTAGCGCATGTCAAGCGATAAGTCGAAGTAGTCTACCCCACTCGACCCTGTCCGTTCCCCGCTCGTTTGCCCGCCCAGAACTCCCAGTGCGGCCGCGTCTCCCCCGCATCGTACTCGCATGTCAGAATCCAACAGGATTCCCGCTGTGATTTCGAAGGCGGCATGTTGGCCTGGATGAACGTGAACCCCCGCGCCCGCCACAGGGAGTATCCGTCCTCGTCCGATTCGGCAACCAAATGCCCGTTCAATCGAATTTCCCGGATGATCGCTTGCGAGTAAGGGATGCGGATTCTCAACGCAATGCCGTGCCGGATCGGCTCGTCGTTTTGCATGATTCCCCCTTCCTGCGCCCCGCGCCAGACGGAGAAATACGTCTCAGGCCGATTCTGACCGTGTGGCCACCCGCGCAGAAACCCGCCAATGTATTCCGCATTCATATCGGGATGTCTTTTCAGGTTGGCGGCAAAGTCGCTGGTTTTCTTGTTTCCCTCGACCCATTTACGATAGGCGTCGGTCGAGAGCATGAAAATCGCCGCTGTCTTCCCTGTCATGTTCGGATCCGTCGTCCCTGTGGCAAGCTGATGGCGCTTGCTCCAGATCTCCACGCGGCTTTCGCGTTGCTGGGCGGCACAGGCTCCGTACGCGGCAATCGTCTGGTACATGCCGGCGGGGTGAGAGGCCCCCACGATGCGGTTGGGATACCCCGGGGCGAGTTCCCCGTCCCATCGCTCATTGCCCACGCGCAGGAGCCGTTGAAGTCGCACGAGTCCGCTGCGTTGCCAGGTGACTTCCAGCAGCACATGAAGCGTATGATAGTTGCCGTAGGCGTACAGGCCGGCCGACCAACGATCCCGGCCGTTCCACAATTTGGCCTCCAGCGAGTTCACCGCCGACCCCCAGTACAGCAGCTCCCGGTCATCCTCCTGGAAATCGGAAGGGAATCCCGCGTCCAGAGCCGCCTGGTCCATCATGCGGGCGATTTGCAGATGATAGGGCCGGTTCATCATATTGGTGGGTGAAGTGGCGGAGCTCTCCAGCATGAGTGTGCGTGGGTCATCCAGACTAGTTCCATGAACGTCCGCGTACAGGTCCGGCCGCATCCGATCAATGACCCGCTGGAGCGCAACGGCCTCTGGCGCGGCGGAGGGATCCTGCACGCCCGTCATCCCCCATCCGCTATACAGGTCCCAGTGGCGAGTTGCTTGATCGGGGCCGAGCCGGCCTTCCACGTACCCGTCCGGGTGGATGATGGGCATGCAGACAACCACCTGCCGGCGCATGACCTCGCGGGCCGGTGGGTCGTCCGACAGCAGCCAGTCCATGACAGCGAACAGCGTCGCCACGGCGCTGCGTTCCCCGCTATGAACGCAAGAAAGCAGTACGTGTTGCTTTTCCTCCGCGGGGGCTGCCGGATCGGTCAGTGTGATCGAATAGACAGGCCGGTCTTGCCGCGAGCGGCCTTCGATTGCGACCCTTACCCGTTCCGGCTCCGCTGGACTCAAAACCTTCAGGAAAGCCTCGATCTCTTCGAACGAGGGATAGTGGCCTGTTTCGGTGCGCATGCGTCAACCTCCGTCTCAATGTTTGGCGCCGCTATTCGACGAGCCAGTACATTTCTCGCGGACTTCCGACTGTCCGCGGGTTGACGATAGCGACA
>CAYYEE010000294.1:0-5962 GCA_964470775.1 uncultured Planctomycetota bacterium
CGTTGCGATCCCGCCGTTGGCGGGCTGAGGCGCCATGTCCCCGCCGACGCGGTCTCCTTTTTCAACGGGCCGCTATTCCTCACACAACTCCAACACCCGTCAAACCCGCTCCGCCCCATCACTTGGCCGGCGCCGGTTTGGCCTCGTCAGCCGGCTTGGCTTCGGCGGCCGGCTTGGCTTCGGCGGCCGGCTTGTCTTCGCCGGCCTTGCCTTCGGCCTTCGCCTCGTCCTTCTTCTCTTCCTTCTTTTCCTTCACCAGGTCCTTGCGGGACAGGTTCAGTTTGGCGTAGGCGTCCGCGGAGATGACGTAATACCACTCGGAGAACCGCGACTCGAGCTCCTCGGCTTTCTTCTTGCCGTCGGCGACCTTCTTGTCATAGTCCTTCTGCTTCTGCTCAAAGTCCTTCTTGGCCTTTTCGTAGTCCTCGGTGGCCTTCTTGAACGCCTTCTCGGCCTCGGCGATCTTGTCGGCTTCGGTCTTCTCTTCGGGCTTGGCCGGGTCTTTGGCTTCGTCTTTCTTGGCGTTGTCGGCGGGCTTCTCGGCGGCGGGCTCGGGTTTCTTCTCGGCGGCCGCGGCGTCCGTCTTCTTCTCGCCGGCCTCAGCCTCCTTGGCGGCCTTGTCGGCGGCTTCCTTCTTTTCCAGGATCTCGGGCTTCTTGGGGGCGGCGGGCGCCTCGGGTTTGGGGCCGAGCAGCGCGGGGTCGAACTCGGCGGAAACGAAGAGGTAGCGGTGCTCGGCGCCCTTGGCTTCGTCCTTCTTGTCTTTGTCCTCGGCCTTGGCGCCGCCGATCTTCTTCGTTTCCACATCCGCGCCGGAGACGTCGTCGGGCTCGCCGTAGAGCACCTCGCCGAAGCGCAGGGTGTAGCGGATGCCTTCGTCCGAGTCGGCGCGGATTTCGCCCTGGTTGCTGACCACGCGGATTTCGCCCTTGTCGCCAAGCAACATGCTGTAGCCGATGCTGGCGAGGTCGGCCAGCTTGGCCAGTTCGGCGCGGGTGGTCTTTTTGCCCTGGGCGTAGCTCTTGAGCGCCTGGAGCAGTCCGGCGGGCTTGTGGCGGACGCCGACGAGGGTGAGGCTGGCCAGGGTGTCGGTCATGGCGCGGACTTTGTCCTTGTCCAGCTCCTCGTTCTTGGCCAGGCCGGCCAGGTCCCATTTGGTCGAGTCGTCCTTGTCGCGCTTGAGGACCAACACCTCGCCGGGGACCATGGCCTGTGTGTCGCGGTTGACGCGGTAGTTGTCCAGCGTCACCTCGCGCAGGTTGGAGGCCGTCACCTTGAGCAGGCTGGTCTCGACCCAGTCGGCGAAGCGGGTGGAGATGCTGCCGGCTTCGACGGAGCAAGCGTAGGAGCGGTTCTTGTTGGGCATGCGGACGTAATAGAAGCCGGGGCGGTCCTTGACGGCGTCGCCGATGATGAGGTCGCAGAGAATCTTGCCTTGCTTGTCCTTGAGGGTGACGCGCTTGCCGCGGCCTTCGGGGCTGAGGCGCTTTTCGTCAAGCGGATCGACCAGGCCGCAGACGGCGAAGTCGGCCTCGCGGTCGGAGCGCAGGGCGCCGCGCTTGATGCCGTTGAGCACGGCGGCGGTGCGGCCGAGCTGCTCCTTGGCGTCGGCGGTGTAGTTCTCGTGCGAGGGGATGACCCACTTGCCGTTCTTGAACTCGACGCGGAAGACGCGGGCCTCGGCTTTGTCGCGGTTGTACGACACGACCTCGACCGACGCTACGTCGAGCGGGTCAAACGGCGCGTAGAAGGGCTGGCCTTCGTCGTGGAAGACCTCGGGCGGGCGGCTGGCGGGCACGGCGACATAGGCCAGGACGGCCAGGACGACGGCGGCGGCGGCGTAAAGAATCGTCTTTGCGGTCTGGTTCATCGGCGCTCCCTCTGGTCGGCCGCGGCTTGGGGCCGCGGGTTGCAATGTATTGGCTGTGGCGCTGGCCGTCCGGACGGCCGAGCGGGATTTCTGGACGCTGGGCCGGACCTCACTTGCTGTTGCGGGCCGAGCGGGCCTCGCGCATGCGCTGGGTGATGAAGACGAACAGCCCGATGAGGAGCGCGGGCAGCGGGGGCAGCACAATGGCCCACAGCCGCGCGGTGTTCTCGATGCGGCGGACGTTGCGCGCCATCTCCTGCTCGGCCGATTTGATGGCGTCGCGCTTGCGCGCCTCGATGGCGGCCTTGGCGGCCTTGAGGCGGCTGTTCTCCACCTTCTCCAGGTTGTCAAGCATGATCTCTTTGGTGCGCGAGTCCACGTCGGTCTTCTTGCGCAGGGCTTCGAGCTTTTCGTCCACGCGCTTTTGCGCCTCGGCGAGCTCCTTCTCGGCCTGCGCTTCGGCGGCTTCGTCTTCCTTCAGCTTGCGGTCGCGGAAGACCTTGCGCTGATTCTCGATGGTGGTCAACGTGCGGTAATGCGGCCGGCGGTTGCGCACGGCGATGAGCGAGCTGTCGCCGGCGAGGAAGTCCACGCAGTTGAGCACAAAGGTGACGTTGTCGAAGTTCAGGTCCTTGATGCCCTGCTTGCGGAGCTGGAAGAAGTCCTCGCTGATGAGGTCGAGGTCGGCCACGGCGATGACGTTGGCGTGCTTGGGCGCGACCTTGGTTTCCTTCTCGTCCTTGGCGCTCTTCTCGTCCTTGGCGTCCTTCTTTTCCGCGGGCGTGTCGGCGGGGAAGGCGCCGCTGACGCGGGCGGCCAGGATGTACTGGGTCTTGCTGGGCACGTAGCGGCGGTTGGGGTTGAAGGTCATGCCGAAGCCGAAGGGATTGGCGGTGATGATGTTGTTCCACTTCAACTGGCCCGAGGTCTCGCCCGTGGTGAGCAGGGGCGTCACTTCCAGGTTGGAGCCAGGCGCGGGCCGCAGGGCGCCTGGGAACATCATGACCACGCGCTCGAGGTCCTTGACGATGCCTTCTTCCTTGTTGAACGGCCTTGCGCCGCCGGCTTCGCGGCACACGAAGACGATTTCAGGCGGCATCTCGGCCAGCTTGGGCAGGGGGTTGTAGGCGTCCCATACCACGACGTCCTTGTTCCAGCTCAGGCCGATCTGCGCCAGCAGGCCGTCAATGTCGCCCTTTTCCTCGGGCGGCTGGCGGCCGTACATGGGGTTGCGATGCTGGGGGGGCTTGGGCTGGCAGGGCGAAAGCTGGGGGAAGCGCAGAGGCAGCGGGTCGAGCAACAGCAGCGCGGGCCGGCCGGCCTTGATGTACGCGGCGAGGTTGTCCATCTGCTCCTGGCTCAGCGACGAGGGCAGGGCCGCGATAAGCACGTCAATGTCCTCGGCGATGGGCGCGCTGGCTTCGGCCTGGACGACGTCGTACTGCTTCTTGAGCTCATCCACGATGGCCCAGGACTGGCGGGGGCTCATGGTCTGGAAGTCGAAGCCGCCGTAGAGCTGGGCGTCGGTGCTCAGGATGCCCACCTTGCGGCGCTTGGCGCCGGCCACGGCGCTGATGGAGCGGATCAACTCGTACTCGATGGACAGGCCGCGGTCCAGGAAGTCGATGACCGTCTCTTCCGGTCCGCACGTGAACGCCAGGCCCAAGAACATTTCGCGCGAGCGGATGCGGCCTTCTTCGAGTTCGGTGATGGGCCTGGGTTTGATGGAGAAGCGCTCTTCGGCGTCGCGGGCTTCGTTGCTGTTGGGCTCGGTGGAGATGACCGTGGCCACGACGCGGCCGCGCGAAAGGGCTTGGGCCTCATTGAGCAGGCGGATGAGGTTCTGGCGCGTCTTGACGTAGCTCTCGGGCGCTTCGGGGCTGACGTAGGCGCGCACATAGATGGGCCGGTCGCCGGGCAGGTTCTTGAGGAGCTGGGCGGTCTGGGGGCTGAGGGAGTTGAGGCGCTCGACCGTGACGTCGAGCCGGCCGGCGGCGAGGAAGCGGCCGGCGAGGATGCTGAGGCTGACGCCGGCGATGACGATCGCCGCGCCGCGCACCAGAAAATGACGGCCCATGGTCTCGCCGTCGGCGCCGCCCGACCAATGGCGCTGGCCCACGAGGATCATATTGATGTAGAGCATGACCCCGGCCACGATGACGAAGTAGAGGACGTCGGGCAGGGGCACAACGCCCAGCGTGAAGGGCTCGAAATGGGTGGGCAGGGCCACGGCTTGAGCGAAGCGCGCCTCCATGCCCGGCAGCGCGGCGAGCACGTCGCCGGAAAACACGACGCACGCGCAGAACAAGGCGCCCAGGATGAAGGCCACGGTCATGTTGGCGGTCAGCGCCGAGGCGGCCAGGGCCACGGGGATGAGCGCCGCGCCGGCCAGCCAGTAGCCCAGGTAGTTGGCGGCCAGCAGACCCCAGTCGGGCCGGCCGAGGAAGCGCAAGGCCACGGCGTTGGAGAGGGCGAACACCAGCGACACGGTGTAGACGCCCAAGGTGGCGAGGTACTTGCCCATGACGACTTCGATGTCGCGCACGGGCAAGGTGAAGAGCAGTTCGTCGGCGCCCATGCGGCGCTCTTCGGCCCACGCGCCCATGGCGATGGCCGGCACAAAGAACACCAGCAGCCAGGGGAACCAGGCGTTCAGCGACGCGAGGTCGGCCATGTTGGCGCCGAAAAACGTCTCGGAGAACGCGAAGAAGGCGCTGGTCACGATGAAGATCGTGATGAACACGTAGCCGGTAGGGCTGCCGAAGTAGGCGGCGAAGTTGCGCCGCATCACCGCGAGGACCACATGCGGACGAATGCCCACTTCCTCCATCTCCTTATCTTTTCTGGCCTGCCAAAACCAAGTTCACTGTCTGCCAACGAAGATGCGTTTCCTTGAGGTACGCGCGCCAGCGTCCGAACGGCCCCGCGGCGCCATCTCGCCCGCGCCGGGCGCCTGGCTGACGGGGCGCTAGGCCCCGGCCGTCATGGCGTAAAAGGCGCCTTCCATGCCCTTGTCGCCGCCCTTGCGGGCCAGATCGGCGGGCGCGCCGTCGAAAACCAGGCGGCCGCCCGAGATCAGGATGACGCGGTTGCAGATGGCGTCCACTTCCTGCAAGACGTGCGTGGAGAAGAGGATGGTCTTCTCCTCGCCGATGCGCTTGAGCGCGGCGCGGACTTCGCGGATCTGGTTGGGGTCGAGGCCGTTGGTCGGCTCGTCGAGCACCAGCAGGTCCGGCTCGTGCAGCAAAGCGCCCGCCAAGGCCACGCGCTGGCGGAAACCGCGGGAGAGCTTGGAGATTCGCTTGCCCCACACCCGGTCCAGGTCGCAGATGCCGCGCACGGCGTCCATGCGCTCCTGGAGGCGCTGGCCCGACATGCCCCGGGCGCGCGCGAAGAAGGCGAGCATGTCCTGGGGGGTCATGTCGAGGTAGAGGGGGCAGTTCTCGGGCAGGTAGCCGATCTTCTCGGCGGCGGCGATGCGGTCGCGAAGCACGTCAATGCCTGCGACCTGAATCTTGCCTGCCGTGGGCGCCAGGAAGCCGGTCAACATGCGCATGGTCGTGGTCTTGCCCGCGCCGTTGGGCCCCAAAAAACCCACGATCTCGCCCTTCGCGATGCTGAACGTGACGTCGTCAACGGCCACCGTGGGGCCGTAGCGCTTGGTGAGGTGCTCTACTTGGACGACCAAGGCTGCTGTGCCTCCATTTCCTTGCTGGACGGACGACCGCCCATGCGGGCGCCATGATCCCAGTACAGAATGCGCTATTTTAACCGCTTGCCAACCGGATGCAAGTCCTGGCTTAACCGCCTCGGTCAGAACGGCGACGCGAAAAACGGCTTTTCTGTGTTGCAGTACGAACACTGGGCGCGAAGCGTTTGAGTCACGAAAAACAGACTCCGTCTCTTCTCCCGCCAGGGCTCCGGCGCCGGGCGCCTTCTGCCGGCGATGCGCCACGCCGGGAGGTCCCCGCGACGCAGGGACTCCGCGGTCCGCCTTTGTCCCGACGCTAAGGCGCTGCCTCTGGCCGCGTCGGCCACCAGAGATTCGGCACGACGTATAGCTGAGACGGGCCGGTAAGGGGGGCGCGGGGC
>CAYYEE010000295.1:0-5918 GCA_964470775.1 uncultured Planctomycetota bacterium
TTCAGCGCGTAGATGAGCTGCTGCAAGTCCTCGATGGAGTAGATGTCGTGGTGAGGCGCCGGGCTCAAGGCGTCCGTGCCCTGGGGGATCATGCGCGTGATGGAGATATCCTCGTTCACCTTCTCGCCGGGCAGGTGGCCGCCGATGCCCGGCTTGGCGCCCTGGCCCATCTTGATCTCCACGGCCGCGCCTACGGCCAGGTATTCCGGGTGCACGCCGAAGCGCCCCGACGCCACCTGCACAATGGTGTGCGGCCCGAACTCGTAGAAGTCCGGGTGCAGCCCGCCTTCGCCCGTGTTCCAGAAGGTGCCGAACTCCCGCGCCGCCCGCGCCAGGGACAAGCACGCGTTGCGGCTGATGGAGCCGTAAGACATGGCGCTGAACATGATCGGCGCCTTGAGGTGAAGCTGGCGCGCCATTTTCGTGTCCAACTTCCCCGTCTTCGCATCTACGCTCACCCGGTCCGGCTTGCGGCCCAGATGCGTGTCCAGCTCCATCGGCTCGCGCAAAGGGTCGATCGACGGATTCGTCACCTGGCTCGCGTTGAGCAGGATATGATCCCAGTAAATCGTGTACGGCAGGTCCGCGCCCATGGCGCTGAGCAACATGCCGCCCTGGTCGGCCTGGCGGCGGATGTTCGCCTGCGTCCGCGTGGTCCAGATGGCGTGCGGCTTCTGCGCCACGGGGAACTCGCGGATCCGGATGGCGTTCGTCGGGCAGAGCTGCACGCACCGCTGACACCCCACGCACTTCGTATGGTCCGTGATGACCATGTTCAGGCCCCGGTCGTACTCGTGCGAAAGGTTCGAGCACTGCCGCACACACACCTCGCACTGAATGCAGAGGTCCCGGTCCCGTTCCACCATGAATTCAGGCTTGACGAGCGATTTAGCCATATCCCATCACCTTGCCGTTGTCCGCCGCCCAACCGGCGCTCGCGTCCCGCTTCAGCGGCCGCAGGCGCGGCGGATAGGTTTCTCGATCACCAAACTCCGGCGCCATCTCTGTCTTGCCGTCCTGCCGCCGGCTCCACTTCCCTTCTTCGCGCCTTTGCGTCTTCGCGTGAGCTTCGGCGTTCGCCGTTTTCCGCTACACCGCCATCGCAGGCGTCTTCAACTGGGCCACGATGGGCTGGCCGCCCTCCGCGGCCCACACCTTCTCAGGATCGGGGCACACGGCGCGGATGGCCGATTCCTCAGAGCAGATGTACACCTTGGCGCCCTTGCGCGCCGCCACCATCGGCCTCAACTTGATCCGGTCGTTGAGGCCCACCATGCCGCCGCGATGACCGATAACCACGCTGAACGGCCCGTTCAGCAACGCGCCGCCGTACGTCACGCGCAGCGCCCGCGCCACTTCGCGCTCCTCCGGCGGCATTCGCTCGATCTCGTCCCAGAACGGCGCCGCCAGCGCCATCGCCACCTGGCTGAAGTTCAGCTTGTGCTTGCGCGCCAGCAGGTCCACCAGATAGCAGATGACCTCCGTGTCCGTGTGCAGCGCGCAGTGATAGCCGAAGTTCTCCAGATAGCGCCGGTTGATCCCATACGACGAAATCTCGCCGTTGTGCACCACGGTCCAGTCGAGCAGGGAGAACGGATGCGCCCCGCCCCACCACGCGCTCGTATTCGTGGGGAAACGCCCGTGCGCCGTCCACAGGTGGCCCTGGTACTCCTCCAGCCGGAAGAACTGCCCGATGTCCTCCGGATAGCCCATGCCTTTGAACACCGCCATGTCCTTGCCGCTCGAAGACACGAACGCCCCGTCCACGCGGCGGTTGATCTCAATCACCGCGTCGGCCACGATGTCCTCTTCCGTCAGTTCATAGAACCGTTCCGTCATGCGCGGCAGCACCTTGACGAAGTACCGCCACAAGATGGGCCGGTTCTTGATCACCGTCAAAGGCCGCGTCGGGATTTCCTCGCTCGCCACGATCTCAAAACGATCGCGCAGAAACGCCTCGGCCGCGTCGCGGCCCGCGGGCGTGTCGTACATCATCTGAAGGCAATAATCATCCGCATGATCGGGGAACAGGCCGTAGACCGCGAACCCGCCGCCCAGCCCGTTCGAACGGAAGTGCATGGAGGCGATGGACTCGATGATGTCGTGCCCGCTGAAGCGCGCGCCCGACTCGTCCATGATGCCGCTGATCGCGCAGCCGGAAGGGATGTAGTGTGTTCTCTCGTCAACCACTTTGTGCCTCCGAGACGTCCTTGCCCCGAAAAAAGGAAACAATCTCCCCCCGTCGTGTGTCTTGTCCTGAAAAAAGGAAACCACGCCAGCCTGGCGCCAGCGTATCCACCTCCTCGCCAGCTCTATGCCCCTTTGAAGAAGCAATACACAATTATTGCACGATACAGCCCTGTTGTCAAGGGCATTTTGACCCGAACCGGCCCGAACCGCCCCACATCGGGCATTCCCCTGTTCCATTGTAATCGGGGCGCGGTTTCGTCGGCGCGGGAAAGGGAAGCCTGCTCATCGGCGCGCTGGCCTGCGGCCGGCGTGTCCAACGAAGCGCCCGCATGGTTCGCCGCGGCGACAGGTTCGGAGGGCTTTGGAATAGCGCCCCCTGGACGGCCCAGCGTTCGTCTTCCGGGCGTTCTTGCGCGTACGCCTCGGTCCGCCCCGCATCGGTTTGAATCCCCTGCCCGCAGGCGCTATAATAATCACTTCGTCCGCCGCCCAGGGGCGGCGTATGCTGGATGGAGCGTTGCGCTCGTGAATCAAACCGAAACGCCTGTCCTCGGTCCGGAAGAGCAATTCCTGCTGAAGCGGTATGGCGATAATATCGCCGGCCTCATCAAGTATGGCTCCATGGCCTTTGGCGAACCGTACCGCCGCAGCGTCCATGACTTCTGGGTCATCGTCCGCGATCTGCACGCCTTCCACAGCCTCAACGCCGAGTTCTACCGAACCCGCCTCAACCACCCCAGCACCGTGGAAAAGCAGGTCGAAGCCAACCGCTTTGCCCCCAATTTCTACTCCATCCACGAAGACGGCCTCGCCATCAAAGCCGCCGTCATCGCCGAGCACGACTTCGACCGCCTCTGCCATGCCCGGCTCATGTTCGTCAAGGGCCGCATGCAGAAGCCGCTGCGCATCATTCGCTCCACCCCCCGCATCGATCGCGCCATCTCCGATGCCCGCCGCGAAGGCGCCTACCACGCCCTCAACCTGTGCCGCCGCCAGTTCACCCTCGACGAGTTCCTCTATCAGCTTTGCAGCCTCAGCTACCGCGCCGAAATCCGCCCCGAGCACAAGCACGCCAAGATCATGTCCATCATCAACTCCGGCGGCGCCATGTTCCGGGGCATCTACGCCGACATCCTCGCGACCATCCCCACGCTCACTTTCGATGGCCGCACATACTCGGACACCCGCACGCGCCAAGAGCGCGTCCTGGCCCGGCGCAGAACCCTGGGCTACATACGCCGGTGCAAGTGGAGCTGGAATACGATCAAGTTGATTTGGCGGAACTATCGCACCCACAGCGCGCCCCTGCGCTACCTCTGGGATAAGATCACCGGCGAGATCGAGAAGGCTCTGCGCCGCCGGCGCCGCGCCTCAGCCCCGCCCTCCCGCTGATCGCCCCGGGCCGTGGCCCGTCTTGCCCTCCCGCGCGCCGCCGCTCTGCTTGCCGTTCGGTTCAGGCTTGGCCAGCAACGCCGCCAGGATCAGCATCCCCACCCCGACGTTAATGCCCACGTCCGCTACGTTGAACGTGGGGAAAGGCCATCCCCCGAAGCGGAAGTCCAGGAAGTCCCGCACGTGCCCCAGCGCAACACGGTCGTAGAGATTGCCCAGCGCACCGCCCAGCAGCACGCCCAGCCCCGCGGCCAACAGCCCGCTCTGGCGCCCCTGCGTCCAGAACATCCACAGAATGAACGCAATCGCCAGAACCGAGAACACCACGAAGAACCACACCCGCCCCTGACCGACCCCCCATACGCCGCCATAATTAACGCTCAACCGCAGATAGAAAAAGCCGCGAATGATCTCCAGGCCCCGCTCATTCGCTATCCGGGCAAACGCCCACGCCTTGGTCGCCAGATCGAGCCCAGCCACGGCCGCGGCCAGCAGGCCGAACAGAGCCGTCCGGCCCCGGCTCGTCACCGGCCCGACTCGCGTTTCTTCTGGCATTCGATGCAGTACCGCGCATGGGGCAGCGCCTTCAGACGCGCCAAGCTGATGGGCTTGTCGCAATCCTCGGCCTGACACATCCCGTATTCGCCCCGCTCAATCCGCCGCAGAGCGTCGTCGATCAAGCGCAGTTCCGCCCCCTCGTTCTCCAGAATCCCCAGCGTGAACTCCCTCTCGTAGTTCTCGCTTCCCACGTCGGCCATGTGGAACGGGACCGACGACAACTCGCCCGCACCTTTCCCCGATCCCTTGCTCAGCGCTTCCTGTTCAATGCTGTTCGCGTCCGTCGCCATCAAACTGCGACGCTCCAGCAGCAAAGCCTTCAGGGTCTCCAGTTGCGCGGAAGTCAGCGTGGTGTTTTTCTTCTTCGCCATGCGGTGTGTGACTCCTAATGCCAGCGGCTCGGTCAAGGATGGGCGGTCCGCGCCTTCCTCACACCTGGGAGGGCTGTTCCGTTGCGGCTAACCTCATCCAGAACCATAATCATACCCGGCCTTCCCAAAACGGTCAAGCGCAGAAAGAGTGGAGAGGCATTTGCGCTGTGGCTGTTTTTGGGGGGCGGGAAGGCGGAGGGACGAGGCGAGGAGAGGCGGGAGGGGGTCAGGCGGGGCCGGGCGAGGGCCGTTGGGGGCGCTGGCGGCGTGTATTTGGCCTTTGGAGGCCGTTGGAGGCCCCCTCCGGGCAGAGTGTCCCCCCGGGGGGCGCTCGCCTCCGCTCCTGGCCGCCGCGCTACGCCTGTGCGCTACCGCCAGTCGCGGTAGTTGATGTCGGGGAAGATGGGGTCGAGGCGCCAGATGGCTTCGATGGCTTGGGGGTCGGGGGCGCGGGACTCGACCATGTCGCAGAGGGCGTGGAAGCGGGTGATGTGCTCGCGGGTGCGGCGGTGGGCGTAGGGGACGGAGGTGTTGTTGGCCATGATGAAGGCCCAGTCGCTGCTCTGGGCGAGGAGGAGTTCGCGGGCGGCCTGGTTGAGGGCGGCGCGCATGGCGCCGGCGGCGCGGGGGTGGGCCTTGCAGAGCCGGACCATGCGTTCTTCGGCATGGTGGAGATGGCGGTAGATCCAGTCGTTGGTGTTGTTGAGCCACACGCCGTAGTAGCCTTCGTTGCCCCACGAGCTGGACGAGGGGGCGCAGGTGTGGCGGGGGGGGTGGCGCTGGAGATAGCCGGAGAGGGTGATGGGTTCGTAGTCGCCGCGGACGTATTGGGCGTGGCGGAAGAACTGCTCAAGGAAGTCGGGGCCTTCGAACCACCAGTGGCCAAAGAGCTCGGCGTCGTAGGGAGCGACGACGATGGGCGGGTCGCTCATGACGCGGCTGAGGCCGAGGATCTGCTGCTGGCGGCAGAAGAGGTAGTGGCGGGCGTGTTCGCGGGCTTTGTTCTGGGCCCACTCGTGGTTGTAGAGGGCTTTGGCGCCCAGGTCCACTTTGCCGGTGACGCGGTGGTACTTGACTCCGATGTTGCGGCGGATGCCGTCGGCGTGGAGGCAGGGGCGGATGGAGGCGTAGTCGCCGTCATAGCCGAGGTCGCGGTAGAACTCGCGGTAGTCGGCGTCGCCGGGATAGCCGGCTTGGGAACTCCAGACCTGGCGGGAGGACTCGATGTCGCGGACAAAGACGGCGGGGCCGCCGGGCGTGCGGACGGGGAGATGGGCGCCTTGGGCGGGAGGGTGTCCGTTGAGGATGGCGTGGGTGTCGGCGACGAAGTGGGTGAGGCCGTATTGGGCGAGGGCGGCGTCCAATCCGGCGCGGTAGGCGCACTCGGGCAGCCAGATGCCGCGCGGG
>CAYYEE010000296.1:0-5901 GCA_964470775.1 uncultured Planctomycetota bacterium
TAGGGGGTGGGCGGACATTGGAGGCCGGCGCCGTCGGCGACACTGGACGCAATTGAAGGAGAACCGCATGAGCGTGGTCTTTCGCATGGCCGCGGCAGGGCTTGGGCTCTGCGTGCTGTTCGTGGCCGGGTGTTGCGGGGCTGGCCCGTTCACGCACGCGGCCCCCGAATCGCGGGAGGTCCTGGTGGCGGTCCACGCGGACGCGCCAGTGAACATCGACGGCAAGCTTGACGACGCGGTTTGGCGTCAGGCTCGCGCCTATCCGCTATACGGTCCCAACGGCGAGTTCAGCAAGGAAGGCGGCGTCATCCGCCTGGCCTGGGACAAGGACTACTTCTACCTCGGGGCTGAACTCACGGACTTGGATCTGGTGGCGGAGATGCGCGTGGATCAGGAGCACCTCTATCGCTATGGGGACGCGGTCGAGCTCTTTCTCAAGCCCGAAGGCGACAAGTGCTTCTGGGAGTTGTACGTCACGCCGGCGGGCAACAAGACCACGTTCTTCTGGCCCAGCCGCGGCCGCGGCTGGTTGCCCAGCATGCAGCGGGGAACGTCTGGCCTGAGGGTGGCTGCTGTGTGCAATGGGACGCTGGACAACTGGCGCGACAAAGACGAGGGCTGGACCGCGGAGGTGGCCATGCCGATCAAGGACCTGACGCAGTACGGCGCGGTCTTCGCCCCAGGGGCGGCATGGCGCATCCTGGTGGGCCGCTACAACTACTCGCGCTACCTGGACCAGAGAGAGCTGACGTCGGCGCCGGCCCTGCCCAAGGCGGACTTCCTTGAGGTGGACAGCTACGGCGCGCTGCGGATTGAGGAATAGGCTGCGCGGCGCAATGCCTCGTCTCAGCCGGTTCCCTTGCCGAAAGGGCACGGCATGCCGCGCCCCTGCAGCCCGGGCGATTCCATCGAGATGGATCGACTGGCGTCCTCAGGGCCCAGTGCGCGCCACACCGGTAGCGAAGCGCGGATATGGCCGGTCGCGATGTGGTTACCTCCCGAAAATCGACGCGGAACTTCCTTGACAGGGGGACCATCTGGACATAGGATTCTGTTAGGGGAAATAGCGGAAGGAGAGCACGCGGACTCGAACGGAGAGCGAGTGACGATGTAGAACAGGAGATGGCCATGGCTCGCGGACACACATCACGCGCGTTCACACTCATCGAGTTGCTCGTGGTGGTCGCCATCATCGCCATCCTCGCCGCGATGCTCCTCCCCGCCCTCAGCGCCGCGCGCGAGAAAGCGCGGCGCGCCGCATGTCTCACAAACCTCTCCCAAGTCGGCAAAGCCCTCGCCTCTTACACCGGTGACTACGCAGGCTACTTGCCCTCGTGGGTGGGTTGGCCTGGGCCCGACTTCACGTGGTGCAGCAATGGCGGTTACCCTGGCGTGGCTGGCTCCACGCCCGTCTACGATGCCACGTGCGACGGTTACCAGGTCATGGCCCCAGGCGGCGCAGGCAGCACGTGGCACAACACCAGCAGCACAGGTAACGGTGTCAATCGCAGACCCGCGGTCGGGGTGCAGGCGTGGTTCACCAATAAGCCCGGCGACGACGCGGTCCGCGCCGACGATGCCCTGGCCTTCAACTCCAGCCATCGAACCATCGGCTCCGCCTACTGGCTCCCCGGTTCCACACGCCGCGCCCCCGGCAAACTCAACTGCGCGCCCCAAGGCCTCGGCATGCTCCTCACCGGCAACTACATCTCCGACGCCGCCGTCCTCTACTGTCCCAGCGCCACCAACATGCGCTGGGACCGCGACCAAGGAACAGGAACCCCCTCCACCTGGCCCCGAGAAAGCTTCCCCCTGGCCAATGTGGGCGACTGGCAAACCCTTGGCGGCCGCGACGGAAACGCCCTCATGTACGGCAACTGGAGCGCCTACGGACACGTCTGGTGGGGCTCTGGCACCGAAACCCTCGCCCTCTCCTCCTATTCCTACCGCAACACCCACATGCACGTATGGAATCCCTGGTGCAAGGTCCAAGACGGGACCAGTGTCAGCCGCATTCCCGGAACCAAGCCCGCCGTCAACGCCCGCATCGCCCAGCCCATGTTCCGCACATACCGCGAACTCAACGGCCGCTCCCTTGTCATGGACACCTTCTCCAAAGGCTCCAGCTATGACGGGCTGGGCCGTTTGTGGGATTTCTCCATCGCCTGGAATGCCCGCCCCATCGCGGACAGCCAATCAGCCGCGGGCTACGGCGTCAAAGCGCACCGCGACACCTACAACGTCCTCTACAGCGACGGCCATGTCATGAACTACGCCGACCCCCAGGAACAGGTCGTGTGGTGCAAAGAAGGCGGCTACCAGAACGGCTACTCCACGCACGGCAACACGTCCTACCAGATTTTGGCCAACAACTATTACACAGCCACAGCCTTCGGACTAGCCGACGTTGAAGACTGGCGCACCGCCAACAACACCATCGGCATGTGGAACCGCTTCGACCGCGCCGCCGGCGTCGACAACTGACGCCAACCGCGCAAGCCCGCCCCGCCGCCCTACTTTCCCCCCTGAACCATCACCGGCCTCCACAGCCCCCCGTTCGCCAGGTCATTGCGCACCCGCACCGCCAACACGTTGTCCTCGCCGCAGCGGATCAACTTCGCCGGCGCCTCCACGATGAACGGATTGTCCCACAACTGCGCGCCGGGTTTCCCCTCCGATTTCTCCGTGTGCTCGCCCACAAGCTCGCCGTTCACGTAAACCCACGCCTGCTCGTCCGCCGCGCCAAACAGCAACCGCACCCCCCGCCCTTTCCACGCCACCGGCGGCTTGAACGTGGCCCGATACCACGCGAAGCCCTGGTAGTTCCCCACCCCCTCCGTCTCCGCCCAGAACCCAGGCACGCGAACCGGCGTCCAACCCTCCGTGGACGTGTCCGCCTTGTGCCAACCTTCCTTCACCCCCACCTCCAGCGGGTCCACGCGGAACAGCCATTTCTCAAACGGCGACGCCATCAGGTCCGGCAGCTTCTTCCACTCGGGCGGAACCTCGAACGTCGTCTGATACAACCCCTCGCGCACCTCCTGCAACGAGCTCTTGCCCTCCGGCTTGGCGCCCTTCGCCTCGAAAACGACATCGCCCAGCGCGGCGCGGCTGTCCATCTCCTTGCCTGCCAGTTCCGGCGGCCACGCCACCCGCTCCACCTTGCCCGCGCCCTCGCACACGCGGCCAAAGCCCGCGCGCCACGCGCTGCCCGGCGTTGGCGCGTCCACGCCCAATGTCTTGAACGGAATCCGGATCAGCGCCAGCCATCGCTTCTTGTCCGGCTCCAACCGCGTCTCCGCCGACCACTCCCCGTTCCACGCCGCGTCGTCCTGCCCGTACCGCGGATCCATCACGTCCGTAATGAACCCGCACGCCGCGTCATACTTCGACTCCGGGTGCGGTCCCACCATGAACCGGTACGACGCCCCCCGCCCGCCCGGCGGCGCCAGCCGGATGTCCAGCGACTCCTGCTTCGTCAAGTCCCCGTCGCGCCCCGCCGGCGCGAACACCGCCTTCGCCTCCGCCAGCGCGCACTCCGCCCGCAGCAGCAGACACTCCTTGTCATACCCCGCCTGAATCGTCGTCCGCGGCGCTTTGGCCCCCCCGCCCAGGACCTCCGCCGCCACCCCGCGCCAGAACGATCCCTCCAACCCCGCGTCGCCCGAGACCGCCCGCGCCGTCAAACGCTTCGACCCAGGCAGCGGCGCCGACCGCATCGCCTTCGTATCCCAATTGAGACACGTGTCCTTGAAGGGTCCCTGATACTCGTTGTACGCCAGCCGCAGATGCGGCTCGCTGTGACCCAGCGGCGGAAACGTCGCCAGCCCCCAGCCCGGCAGCGTCCCCTTCTTGCCATAGAACGTCGCGATCAACGCATTGCGCGCGTCGATCGCATCCAGCAGCCGGTCGCGCGACGCCACATCCGGCGCCACCTGATACGCGTTGTGCAGATGCGCCACGCGCGCCAGCGCCTTCAGATAGTCGAACTCCCTCCGCGCCAGCGCCAGCCGCGTCTTCACCTTGGCCGTGTCCGCCGCCTTTTCCGCCCGCGCCAGGTCCTTCTCCAGCGCGTCCAGCATCCCCGGCGTATACAAGAACGCCAGCAACTGGAACGGATCGTTCAGATATTTGTGCCGCCGGCCATAGATGTCCACGTACGCCCACCCCGGACACCGCGTGCCCAGGAACTCCGCGTACAGCTCGATCCCTTGATACAACCGGTCGTAGAACGCCATCATCGCCGGCGCCGACTTGCCGAACGCCGCCCCGCAGAACTCCTGCATCAACTCCTTCGCCGAGTTGCCCTGCGGATCGTCGAACATCCGCCCCATGATGTAATACACCGGCCCCTCCAGGCCATACAGACTGCCCGGCCCGTCGCGGTAGAGCCCGCGGATCGAGAATCCCGCCAGCCGCCGCGCCTGCGCCTCGATGTACCGCGGCGTCCGCATCGGCGTATACCGCGACCCCAGGTTCGGGCACCAGTTGTACACATACCCCGTGAACCCCTGCGGAACCACGCACGCCTTCCACGGCGCGATGTCGTCCTCATTCGTCCCGCACAGCATAATCCGCGTGTTCGCCGGAAACGCCTTGAATGTCTTGGGCGGCGCCGCGGTCAGAATGTACGACATCATCATCACCTTCTTGCCCGGCCGCGCCTTCAACACCCGCTCCGCCAAGTTGCGATGCAGAATCCATAGCTTCTCGCTCCAGTCCTCCCCCGTGCCGAACAGCTTGGCGCACTCCGCGCACTGACACGCCTGGAACCCGTCCGGCTGCCCCAGGTCCACCATATCGAATCCCCGGTCCAGCCACGAAATCATGTCCTGGAACAACAGTTCCTGAAACTGCGGATTCGACACGCAATACTGCCCCCGCTTCACCCGCTGCCCCCCCACCAGCGCGAAGTACTCCGGATGCGTGTCATAGTACTTCGCCACGGGAACCGCACGCTCATACGTGTGCGCCCCAGCCATCACGTCCACCAACGGGAACCGGTTGTTCGCGATGTCATAGAACCCGCCGCGATGCGGGTACCCGATGTTGTAGATAAGAAAAGGCGTCTTCGTCACGTTCAGATCCGCCGGCACGGACACCGTCGGCGACGGTAGGAACTCAAACGCCGGCGACGCCGCAAAGTCCACCTTGGCCGCGTCTTGCAGCGTCAGCCACGCCTCGATATCGGGATACAAGAAGCGCGTCCCCACGAACTGGCGCAAAAAATCCGCCACCCCCTTCGCCGTTCCGATCCGGTCCCAGTTCCGCCGCCTCGACGAGGCCGGTTCCCCTGGCGCCGCGTGGTCGCGCCCCGCCACAATCAGGTCCCGGCTCACCGCCTTCATCACATAACCCCACCCCTCCAGCTTCGACACGTCCACCCCCTGCTTGCGCGCGAACGCCGTGTCTCCTAAGAATATCCCCGGCTTGGCGGCGTCGCGTTGCGCCTCCGCCACAACCGCCACGTCGCACTGCCCCCCAAGTTTGAACGCCGCCTGCGCCAGCCGCGCCACTTGCGCCAGCGCCGCCTTCACCTCCGGCGTCGCCGCCGCGTCCGGCGTCACAATCTGGTAATCCGACTTCCCGTCCCGCGTCAAAACCAGCTCCCCACCCGCCGCCGCGCCCGCCAAGCCCATCGCCAACGCCGCGCCCGCCACCCACCCAAGCGCCCGTGCTCTCATCTCTCTCTCCCCTTGCGCGCAAAGCGCCGCCCAAGCTGGTCCACCGCCTGGCTTCCTATACCAATAGGAAACCCAATGGACTTATAGCCACGGTTCGCCGCCTTGTCAATACGCCGGCCGCAAAAACTCGGCCCGCGGCCGCTAGCAGCCTGTTGAAAATGTCGCGCCTGTTCCGGGGACACGTTGCGATCCCGCCATTGGCGGGCTGAGGCGCCAT
>CAYYEE010000297.1:0-5887 GCA_964470775.1 uncultured Planctomycetota bacterium
CCGGGGACACGTTGCGATCCCGCCGTTGGCGGGCTGAGGCGCCATGTCCCCGCCGCCGCGGTGTCTTTTTCAACGGGCCGTTAGGGGGAAAAGGGACCGAAGGGACGCAAAGGCGGCAATGGCGGACAGAGCGGGCGGGCGAGCCTGCCGCCGCCGCTTCTTGTCATTGGGGCTGCCGCGGGGTAACGTATTGTCTCTTTGCCGGCTTTGGCGTCTTGCGTTGGGAGGTCTATCCTCATGGATCCGGTGAAGGCGGTTGGTCCTTATACTTCGCGGCTGACAGGGACGGCGATGCTGCGGCGGGCGGACGGTTCGGCGTTCAAGGTGTACTACCTCGACATTGTTGGCCGGCCGGACCCGCGGCGGACGGAGTGGGAGGCGTCGGGCCGGGACCGGCAGGCGGCGCTGGCGCAGCTCGAGGCGGCGGGGGTTTCGGGGGTGGGGTTCATCTGTCTGTTCCCGCACATCGCGAAGGTGTTCTTTTTTGGCGAGTGCGCGGAGACGAACCTGTACGCGATGGCGTTTCGGGGGGATCCGTTTGCGCCGAGCGCGCTGGACTATGCGCGGGGAGTGGAGATCGCGTGCGCGGGGGAGATGGACGTGGCGGCGAAGGAGTTCGCGCTGTGGCGGCGTTGCGCCACGGTGGAGGAGTATCTGTCTGAGTTTGTGACGCCGGAGGTGTGCGGGTTCGCGAGCGTGTCGAAGCTGCGCGAATACGCGGGCGGTTAGAGAACCGCGAAAGGATTTGTCATGGCCAAGTTGAGCGCGTTTGCGGACGAGATTTCGCCGGAAGCGGAAGTCCAGATCGCCGAGTTGAAGAAGAACGGGGTGGGGTTTATCGAGTTGCGCGGCCTGCGGGGGAAGAACGTGATGGCTCTGACGGACGCGGAGGTGCGAGAGTTCAAGAAGATGGCGAGCGACGCGGGGATCGGGTTTTCGGCGGTGGGGTCGCCGATCGGGAAGTACCCGATTGACGGGAAGCTGGAGGAGCAGATTGATTTGACGAAGCGGGCGATTGAGATCGCGGGGATGATCGGCGCGCCGTATGTGCGCATCTTCAGCTTTTTCCCGCCGCAGGGCGGGGACATCCTGAAGTTCGAGGGGCGGGTGATGGAGTGGCTGGGGGCGTTGTGCAAGGTGGCGGAGCCGACGGCGATCAAGCTGGCGCATGAGAACGAGGCGCGCATCTTTGGCGAGAAGGGGGCGGAGTGCCTGAAGATTCACCAGGCGGTGAAGTCGCCGGCGCTGGTGGGGGTGTTTGACCCGGCGAACTACGCGGTGGCTGGGGAGAATGTGTGGGAGTGCTGGGAGAAGGTGCGGCCGTACATCCGCTACTTCCACATCAAGGACTACAGCCGGGCGCGGAAGATGATTGTTCCGGCGGGGGAGGGGGACGGGGATATTCCGCGGATTCTGAAGGACGCGGCGAGCCGGGGCTTCGATAGCTTCCTGACGCTGGAGCCTCATCTGAGCAAGGCGGCGGCGAGTTATGGGGTGACGTCGCCGGAGTTGTTCGCGACGGCGGTGAGGGCGCTGCGGGGGGTGATGGCGGGGGCGGGGATGAAGGGATAGAACGGGGGGGGCGGGCTGGACATGCCGGACGAGCGGGACGGCATCGAGACGAGGGCGTAGGATGGGATCGGTGGTGACGATTGTCGGGTTTGGTGATTCTATTACCGAGGCTGTGGTTCAGACGCCGGACCCGGCCAAGCGTTGGCTGAACGTCTTGGCCGGGTTGCTGGAGGCGGCGTTTCCTGGGCGGACGTTCAACGTGGTCAACTCGGGGAAGGGGGGGAACTCGGCGCGGGAGGCGATGGCGCGGTTTGACCGGGATGTGCTGGCGCATGATCCGGACTGGCTGCTGCTGGAGTTTGGGGGGAACAACAGCGGGTTGCGGCAGCCGGAGCGGGCGGTGGGGCTGGAGGAGTTCGGGAGGCATCTGGACGACCTGCGGCGGCGGCTGCCGGCGAAGACGCGGGTGATGGTGATCACGTTTCCGCCGGTGATAGACGAGCAGCACGCTTTTGGCAAGGACCCGGCGGTGGTGGCGCAGGGGGGGCTGGACGCGATGGTGGAGCCCTACCGCGCCGCGACACGGCGGTTCGCGCGCGCGCATGGGTATCCGCTGGTTGATTTGGACAGGGCGATCCGCGAGGGGATGGGGCCGGGGGACAAGAATCGGCACATCCTGAAAGACGGGGTTCATTTGAATGAGGCGGGGAACCGGCTGCTGGCGGAGTTGGTTTTTGAGGTGTTGCGGGGGGAGTTGGGGTAAGGGGCGTGGGACGGGCTGGACGGTTCAGACGGGTTGGTTGGGGGGGCGCCTTCGGCGCGGACTTCGCGGGCGGAGAGGCCGAACTTGGAGCGCATGAGCCGTGAGAAGTAGTTGGGGTCGCGGTAGCCGCATTCGCGGGAGATCTGGGCGATGGGTTTGTCGGTCTGGCGCAGGAGGGAGAGGGCGTTCTGGATGCGGAGCTGGGTGATGTAGACGATGGGGGGGATGCCGACGGCGTCGAGGAACTTGCGGGCAAAGGCGGAGCGGTGGAGGCCGACGTGGCGGGCGAGTTTTTCGACGCTGAGCTGGGGGTCGGGCCAGAGGCGGTGGATGCGGTCGAGGGCGCATTGGATGCGGGGGTCGGCGCCTGTGGGGCGGGAGCCGCCGGCGGCGCGGGTGAGGAGCTTGTAGGCGAGGGCTGAGGCGCGGAGCTCGCCGTCGCGGGTGATGTCGCGGATGGCGGCGGTGAGCTCGTCGAAGAGGTCGTGGGGGGCGGGGCCCGCGGAGAAGACGCCGGCGGTGAGGCCGAAGGAGGTGACGACCGGGGCGGCGAGGGGGCCGTCCATGGTGAACCAGCGGACTTCCCAGGGTTCGGCGAGGGCGTAGACGTGGTGTTCCATGCCGGGGAGGTAGATGGCGACGTGTCTGGGTTCGAGGCGGCGTTCGATGCCTTCGATGACGAGGGCGCCGGCGCCGGCGACGCCCCAGAAGACCTGGACGAAATGCTTGACGCGGGGGGTGTCGCGCCAGCCGGGGGGGACGCGGTAGTGGCCGACGCTGCGGGCGCCCAGGGGCAGGGCGGCGCCGGGGGCCTGGGTGGGGCGGAAGAGCATCTGGCGCAGGTCTGCGCAGGACATCACAAATATCCAGATTCTGTCACAAGACTCTTCTTGTAGCGGCTGGAAGGCGGCCTTATGATAGTAGCATTCTGGTCACAAATGTCCATCATGCGCGAGAGGAAGGGATTGGTCAGATGCGCGGACCCAAGATTACCGTGATCGGCGCGGGGAGCTATTTCTTTGGCAAGGCCGTGATCCACAAGATGGCGACGAGCGAGATCATGGCGGGTGGGGAGCTGGCGCTGGTGGACACGGACGCGAGCGTGCTGAAGACGATGATACGTCTGGCGACGCGCGTGCTGGGCGAGAAGAAATGCGGGGTGAAGGTGAGCGGGGCGACGGACCGGCGCAAGGTGATGAAGAACTCGGACTTTGTGGTGCTGACGTTTTCGCGCGAGAACACGCGGTATCGCGGGTTGGACACGCAGATCGCGGCGAAGCACGGGATCAGGATGTGCAGCTCGGACACGATCGGGCCCGGCGGGGTGTTCCGCGCGCTGCGGGAGCTGCCGCTGGCGCTGGACATGGCGAGGGACGCGGCGAAGTTGTGTCCCGAGGCGTGGCTGATCAACTTCGTGAACCCGACGTCGGTGATGGGGGTGGGCTTGAATCGTTACGCGCCGGAGGTGAGGAGCTTTGCGCTTTGCGACGGGAACCATGAGCCCTATGCCACGCTCCACCGGTTGAAGAGCGTGGGGATTCTGCCCGAGGACGCGACGGAGATTCCGCCGGAGGTGATGCGGCGGGTGGAGCTGTGCGTGGGCGGGGTGAACCACTTTACGTGGCTGTACCACTTCACCTATGGCGGGAAGGACATGATGCCGGCGCTGCGGAAGTTCATTGTGAAGCAGCGGGACAACGAGAAGAAGAACATGAGTGAGAAGTCGAAGCCTCGCTACAACTGGCACTACATGCTGGAGATGTTCGACTTGTTCGGGGCGATGCCGACGGCGATCAGCCATACCAAGGAGTACGTGCCGTATTTCCAGGGCTATGGGGTGAAGCCGAACAAGCCGGAGCCGATCCGGCTGTTTGACGCGGAGCTGCGGCAGAAGGAGATGGACGCGGCGTGGGAGGTGACGAAGCAGTACGCGACGGGCAAGCTGAGCGTGGCGGACTTTCTGAAGAAGATCGGGAACGATCACGCGACGGATATTATCGAGAGCATGTGGGGGAACCTGCGCAAGCCGTTCTACATCAACACGGAGAACGGGGGGGCGATTCCGAACCTGCCGAGCGACGCGTTTCTCGAGCTGCGCAGCGACGTGGACATGAGCGGGGTGCGGCCGCAGCCGATGCAGGAGATGCCGCTGGGGCCGCGGGGACTGACGATGCAGGTGATGGACGCGCACGAGCTGACGGCGCTGGCGGCGGTGACGGGGGACCGGGCGATTCTGCGGCGGGCGATGTTGACGGATCCGATCTGCAACAATATCGCGGACGCGGATGCGTGCATCGAGAAGTTGCTGGAGGCGGAGAAGGACGCGCTGCCTGGGTATTGGTATAAGCGGGGGCGGTGAGGGGATGCAGGACGGACCGGCCAGGCGGGACGCGCCGGACCTGTCCGGCGGATCGGGAGGATGGGCTGGGTCAGGGGGTGGATGAGCGTTTGATGGTGGGGAGGGCGAGGCGCCAGCGGATGGCGGCGAGGCGGAGGGCGAGGGTGGCGAGGCCGGCCAGCGTCATGCAGGCCGCGTCGGGCGCGCCGGCCCAGCGCAGCGCCACGTACACGATGGCGCCGGCGAGGGCGGCGGTGGCGTAGATTTCGCGTTTGAGGATGAGGGGCTCTTCGGCGCAGAGGATGTCGCGGATCATGCCGCCGGCGCATCCGGTCATGACGCCCATGACGACGGCGATGAGCGGAGAGGAACAGGTGTCGCAGACTTTTTGGGCGCCATGGGCGGAGAAGACGGCGAGGCCAAAGGCGTCGGCGATGATGAGCGCGCGCTCGGGGAGGCTGCGGTAGCGGAGGATGACGAAGCAGACGACGGCGGCGAGGGCCGGGGCCCAGATGTACGTTGTGTCCTGGACCCAGAAGACGGGGGTGACGCCCAGGGCCATGTCGCGCAGTGTGCCGCCGCCGACGGCCGTGGCCAGGGCCAAGGTGACAACGCCGAAGAGGTCCATGCCCTTGCGGGCGGCCACGAGGACGGCGGTGGCGGCGAAGATGGCGCAGCCGAAGATGTCGAGGGTGTAGACGAGGGTTTCCATGGGCGTGATCCGGGCTAGGGCCGCGTGTGCCATTCGGGGAGGAGGGGCTTTTCGGAGAGGCGCCAAGCGGTGGCGTAGAGGCTGGCGGTGAAGGAGGCGGCGAGGCGGAGGCGTTCGGCGGCGAAGAGGGCGGCGGGGGAACCGGGTTCGAGGGGGGCGTCGGCGGCGGGCCAAGCAGGCTCCATTTCGTAGACCTTGTCCACAAGGGCGTGGCTGTCGTTGAGCTGGGCGAGAACGGCGTCCCAGAGGCCGGGCAGGACGCGGGCTTCGACAGCGAGGGTCTGGGCTTCGGCCGGCGGGACCTTTTGGATGAGGGCGTCGAGCTTGAGGTGGATGCCTTTTTGGGGCTTGGGGCCGCCGGGGATGACGCGGCCGTCATAGTGGACGGTGGTGTGGAGGGGCTGGCAGAGGTCCTGGGCGAAGTGGGCGAGCGCGGCGGCGGCGACGAGGGCTTTGCGCTGGATGAAGGGGTCGCCGGGCCACTTGCGGTGCTCGGCGAAGATGACGGCGAGGCGCTGGGTTTCTTCGGCGACGGCGTAGGGCAACATGCCCACGTCGCAGG
>CAYYEE010000298.1:0-5871 GCA_964470775.1 uncultured Planctomycetota bacterium
AAGCCTCCTCGCACAACCCGCAGCCCGTACAGTCCTGGCCGCGGATCACCGCCTTGTGGCCGCCGCTGAACGTCTGGCGCCGCTGGATGTCGGGCTGCAAGACCAGGTGCAAGTCCGCGGCGTCCACGTCGCAATCGGCCATCACCTTGTCCCGCGCCAACGCCGCGAACGACGCGGCCAGGCTGGTCTTGCCTGTGCCGCCCTTGCCGCTGATGACCACCAGTTCCTTCACCATTCCCCGCTCTTCCTCAATAGCCTGGGCGTGCCGCAAACGACATAGAGACTCGCCTCGGCCGGGTCCTTGCTCTCGAACACCCTCTCCCCGTCAATCCCCACCGCATACTCAGCGCGCGTCTGGAACCACTCCGAGACCGCGGCCTCGATCTCCGCAAGATTCGTGTGCCGGACCTTGCTGACGTAGGAAGCAGGCGAACCCGCCCTTGCCCGAAAGAACGCGGACGCGGGATTCAGCAGCATCACCACCAGCCGGCCCTCCGGCCTCAGCGTCTCCGCCGTCTTCCGGATCGCGGTCCGGTAATCCTCGATGAACTGCAGCGACGCCACATAGATCACCGCGTCAAACGACCCCGGCGGAAAAGGCATGTCCTCCGCCCGGCCCGCCACCGCGCGCACCCCGTCCGGGGCCAGCGCCAGCGCCTCTTGCGACACGTCCAGCCCCGTCACCCGGAACCCCTCGCGGGTGAGCATGGACTCGATCACCGCCGGCCCGCACCCCACGCTCAACACCTCCCGCGCCCCGCCCAACTCCCGTACCAGAATCTCCTTCTCGGCCGCGAACACGCTCCGCCAGAAGTCGCTCTGGCACGACCGGCGGTACCGCTGCATTTCGCCTTCGCCGGTTGTCATCCCGCCGGCTCCCCTTCCGCCCGCGCCGCCGCATAATACGTCTTCCCCCCCTGCTCCATCTTCCGCGCCAGCCCCGCCTCGCAAAGCTGCTCTAGTCCTTTCATGGCCACGATCACGTGTACCCCCAGTCCGTTGGCCGCGTCCTCGGCCGTGCAGGGCCGCCGCCGAATCAACGCCAGCAGCCCCTCCGGCGGCCTCGCCTCCGCCGCGGCCGACTCCGCGAACGTCCGGTGCGAAATCACCTCCGCCACAGGCTCGAACATCCGCGCCAGCCGCCGCAGGGTCTCTTCGGCCACGGGCCGCGCCCAGCTCTCCGCAGGCGGCCGCGTCACCGTGTTGAGCTGAATCCGGTCGGGCGCCGCCCGCCGCGCCAGCGCCGCAATCCGCGCCACCTCCTCATCCGCGTCGTTCAGCCCGGCCACCAGAAACACTTCGAGCCACAACTGACCTCGAAAGACACACCGGAAATCCGCCAGCCCCTGCGCCATGACCTCAAAACGCACGCAATCCGCCGGCCGGTTGATCCGGTCAAAGATGTCCGCGCTCCCGGCGTCCAGCGACGGAATCACGAGGTCCGCCAGACACAGGTCCTCGCGCACGTCCTCGTCGTCCAGCAGCGCGCCGTTGGTCAACACGGCCACGGGAACGTCGCTCGCCTGGCGAACCGCCTGGATGATCGTGCCCAGCCCCGCGTGCAGCGTCGGCTCGCCCGAGCCCGACATGGTGATCCAGTCAGGACGTGGCCCGCGCTCCAGCGCCATCGCCACCTGCCGAACTACCTCCCCCGCCGGCGCCAGGTCCCGCCGGACGCGCGTCTTCTCCGTGGTCCGACCAAGCTGGCAGTAGACGCAGTCGTACGGGCACGTCTTAAAGGGAATCAGGTCCACGCCCAGCGACCGCCCGAGCCGCCGCGAGGGAACAGGTCCAAACACGAACTGGCGTCCGGGCGCGCTCATGTCGTTTCCTTGCCGCGCGCCGCGAGAGCCCGCGCCCGCGCCGCAACGGCCCGCAACCCCTCGGCCATGTCCGAAGCCGCGGCCACGATATTCTCCCCGCGCGAGTACGCCCCCGCGATCCTCCGGTCCTCCCGAATCTCCATCAGGAGCTCGATCCGCTCCGCCGCGCAATAGTCCCTCACCCGGCCGTCGCCAATGTCGGCGCGGTTGATGACCACGCCTATAGGAACCCCGATCTGCCGCACCGTGTCTACCGCCAGCGTCAGGTCGTGCAGCCCAAAGGGCGAAGGCTCCGTCACCAGCAGCGCAAAGTCCGCCCCCTTCACCGCCGCCACCATGGAGCAGGACGTGCCGGGCGGGCAGTCAACGATGTTCACGCGGTTGGGCCGCGCGTGGCGTTTGACGGCGCGGATCAGCGGCGGCGCCAGCGCCTCGCCCACGCGCAAACGCCCCTGCACGAACTCCACGCCGCCCGCGCGCCCTGTCTCCAGAACGCCGATCTCGCGCGGCGTCTCGCTCACCGCGCCCGTGGGGCACACGCGCGCGCATCCCCCGCACCCGTGGCATAGCTCGGCGAACACCATCGCCCCCGCCTTCACTACCGCGATGGCGTTGAACTGACAAATGTCCGCGCACTGGCCGCACGCCGTGCACTTGGCCTTGTCCACACGCGGCACGGGCACCCCCAGCGTCTCGCGGAAAGCGATCTCCGCCTTCAGGAACAACTGGCAGTTGGGCGCCTCCACGTCGCAATCCAGCAGCCGCGCCTGGCCGCCCAGCGCCAGCGCCATGCCCACGGCCACGGTGGTCTTGCCCGTGCCGCCCTTGCCCGAAGCCACGGCCAGCGTCATCCCGCCGCTCATCTCGCCTCCTCGGAACCGTCTCTGGGGCTGTAACCCCGCCTGCCGCGCCGCCATTCCCGGGATAGCCGCGTCCGCGCACACGAGCCGGCCGGACGCAGCCCCTTCCCGGCTGCGCCCGGCCACGCCCGCGCGAATGACGTCACGCCTTTTTCTCGCCTTCGAGTTCCGCCAGCCGCTCCCGCACGGCCTTCAGCGTCTGCTCCAGCGACTGCGCCTGCAACTTCAACGCCTGCGCCTGACCAGCCGCGTCCGCCGCCGGCGCCGCCGCGGGCCACACGCCCGCGCCCATCCGCGCCCAGCCCGGCAGGCCGGTGGCGTAGAACATATTACGCCGCCCGAAGCCGCCGCCAAAACCCATGCCGCGGCCCATGCCCATCCCAACGCCGGGATTGGCGAAACCCGGAACGCCATAGCCGGCGCAGAAACCCGCGCCACGTCCCGTCATCGGACCCATACCCATCGGGCCCATTCCATTACCTCTAGGCATCGTTGCCTCCTTTCTACCAATGTCCTTCCACGTCCGCGCCGTCCGCCTCCTGCAGCTTGCCGGCGCGCAATTTCTCCAGAGCCTCCGCCACAGTCCCTTCCACGCCCACATAGACCTTGATGCCCGCGGCCTTCAAAACGCGAAACGCCTTGGGGCCGCAGTGCCCCGTCAACACCGCCTCCGCGCCCAAGTTCGCCGCGTTCTGCGCCGACTGAATGCCCGCGCCCTGGACCGCGTTCAGATTCTGCTCGTTGCGCGCCGCCTCGCGGCTGCCCGTTTCCGTGTCCACGCACAGGAACCACGCCGCCCGGCCAAACCGCGGGTCCACAAGGCTGTCCATCTCCGGTCCCTGCGCCGAGATCACCACTTTCATCGGTACCGTCCTCCTCGGAACTGCCGTCCACATCCGCGCCGCCAGCGCGCCCCGCAACACCCCGGCATGGAAAACCAAGGCGCCTCAAGCCCCCCTTGCTCAAACGCCGCCAACACTTCCTCCACCCCCCCCGAGACAAACGCCACCAGCCGGATCCCCGCAGCCGTCACCATCGCCCCCAACTCCGCCGACACCGCCCCGCACACCAGCGCCTGCGCCCCAAGAGCCTTCAACCGCGCCACCCGCTCCGCCGCCGAAGCCCCGGCGAAATCCCCCTCGCCCACCGGCCGCCGACCCTCTGCGCCCACGTCAAAGAACAGAACCCGCTGCGCCGTGTCAAACACCGGCGACACCCGTCCATCCCAAGCAGGTATTGCGACTCTTACCATTTCCGCCTCCATCCAACCCCAAAGCACTCCCCGTGCCACTGACACAGACTCCAGCGATCATCATGACACTATCATATTATCTTTGAATTAGTTACAACACGACTATTGGAGAGCGCGCTCACCCCAAGCCCCTGGCGATGTCCCAGCACAGTCGCTAAAAAGCGACTTAAAGAGTATCACAGTCGCACAAATGCGACTCTGCACGCCCGTCGCCACCCAACGCCAAGCCCGCTCCCGGTCTCGATCCGCGCTGATCTGTGCCCCTTGTTTTGTTTTTGGCGCAAGAGCTCATGCCGCCGCGCTCACAAGTCTTTCAGGCGAGAGGGCCGGGTACTGAGTCCTTTGGTACTGCAGACAGGCAGAACCTCGCTTTTCGGAACAATCTTCCGCGCCCGTCGCTTTCCGTCCTCATCTGCGCCCTCTGCGTCATTCGCGGTTGCCGTTCGCCGTCTGCCGTTTTCTTGGTTGCGGTTCCGCCGCGTCAGCAGCGTGTTGAAAATGTCGCGTCTGTTCCGGGGACAAGTTGCGATCCCGCCGTTGGCGGGCTGAGGCGCCATGTCCCCGCCGACGCGGTGTCTTTTTCAACGGGCCGTTAGGGCCGACTGCCGTTTTCGTCTTCCGCGTCTCCGCGTTCTCTGCGTGAGCCCCCGCCGTTCGCCGTTTTCCGCTCACCCCCGCGTCCGCCCATCCTGCTCCGGCAGCTCAATTCCGAGCGCCTTCACTTTGCGGAAGAGCGTGCTCTTGTGAATCCCCAGTTCCCGCGCCGCCGCCAGCCGGTTGAACCCATGCCGCTTGAGCGCGTCCACAATCGCCTGCGCCTCCCCCGCCCCCGCGGCCGCCGCCATGCGCCCCGGCCGAACCGCCGGCGCCCGCGGTCCCAGCTCCGGCGGCAGATGCTCCGGCCGGATCAACCCCGACCCGCACAGCACAAACGCATGCTCGATGATGTTCTCCAGCTCCCGCACATTCCCCGGGTAATCGTGCGCCATCAGCAGCCCCATCGCCTCGCGGCTCACCCCGCCCACAGCCCGTCCCTGCATCGCGTTCAACCGGCTCACGAACCGCTCCACCAGCAGCGGAATATCCTCGCGCCTTCGCCGCAGCGGCGGCGGCTCCAGCCTCACCACGTTCACCCGGTAGTACAGGTCGCGCCGAAAGCGCCCGCTCTCCACCAGCGCCGCCAAATCCTGGTTCGTCGCCGCGATCACGCGCACGTTCGCCTTCACAGGCGCTGTCGCGCCCAGCGGCTCGTAAGCCTTCTCTTGCAGCGCCCGCAACAGCCGCACTTGCAGCGCCGCGCTGATGTCCCCGATCTCATCCAGAAACAGCGTCCCCCCCTCCGCCAGCGCAAAGCGCCCCGGCTTGTCCTTGTCCGCGCCCGTAAAGGCCCCGGCCTTGTACCCGAACAGCTCGCTCTCCAGCAGCGTATCCGGCAGCGCCGCGCAGTTCACCGCCACGAAGGGCTTGTCGCGCCGGCCGCTCAAGCCGTGCACGGCGCGCGCCAACAGCTCCTTGCCCGTGCCCGTCTCGCCCTGAATCAAGACCGTGCTATCGCTCGCCGCCACCTGCGGCAGAATCTCGAAGATCTGCTTCATCGCCGGGCTCCGGCTCACCATGTCGCCCAGCTCAAAACGCCCCTCGATCTCCTTGCGCAGTTCCTCCACCTCGCTCACGTCGCGGAACGTCTCCACCCCGCCGATCGTCTTCCCCGTCCCGTCGCGGAGCAGCGCCGTGGAAACGCTGATCGGCACGCGCCGCCCCTCCGCGTTCACGATGTACCCCGGCCGGTTCACGATCGGCCGCCCCGTCTCCATGGTCTCGCGCAACGCGCAGCGCCCCTCGCACATATCCGCGCGGAACACCTCGCAACACCGCCGCCCCATCGCCTCCGCCCGCGGCGTGCCCGTAATCTCCTCCGCCGCCCGGTTGAACGCCG
>CAYYEE010000299.1:0-5856 GCA_964470775.1 uncultured Planctomycetota bacterium
GCCCCACCGGCCCCTTGACCAGCATCGCCAGCGCCATGCCCGCCCAAGCCAGCGCCACGCCCCCCCACCCCAGCGCCTTGCCCCGCGACACCGCCAGCGGCGCCACGGACAGCGCCACGAATCCCAGCAGCAGCCCGTCCGCCGTGGCCAGCGCGCACTCGATCAGCGACAGCAGCGTCTGGCCGCAGACAAGCATGGCCCACAACCCCGCGCGCGGCCCCAGCAACCGCCGCCCCATCCAGTAAGTCATCAGCGCCGCCAGCGCCCCGCCCAGCGGCGAAAAGAACCGCGCCGCCAGCTCCGGCGAACGCATCACCCGCCACGCCGACGCCGCCAGCCAGTAATAGAGAATCGGCTTGTCCGGCCTCAACTTGCCGTTGTACGTGGGGTAGAGCCAGTTGCCCGACATGGCCATCTCATGCGCCGCGCGCGCGAACTTCGGCTCGTCCCGGTCCCACAGCGTAGACCGCGTGGCGCCCCACCAGCCCAGCGCCGCCAGCGCCGCAGCCACCGCCACCGCCGCCCGCCAGCCACAACAGCGGTCTTCCGTCGTTAGCTCCGTGGGGCCCATCTCACCTCCGGCCTGCTTTCATCCCTTCCCGTCCGACGTGTCCGCCCCGTCTGACCTGTCCGACGCTCCGCCCCTGCCACCTACCCTCTACTCCTCGGACGCCAGCGTCCCCTTCGCCCGAAGGATGAACGCCTCCATCAGTTCCCGGCTCTTGAGGCCGGGTTCCTTCTCCACGCCGCTCGCCACGTCCACCGCGTAAGGTTGGGCCACGCGCACCGCGTCCGCCACGTTTTCCGGCGTCAACCCGCCCGCCAGCACGATGGGCCCATAGCGCTGCGCCTCGCGCGCCAGCTCCCAGTTGAAGGCCACGCCCGTGCCGCCCATCATCCCCGGCACAAACGCGTCCAGCAAGTACGCCTCCACCTGATAGCGCGGCAGCCGCGCCACGTCACGCTCCGTATCTATGCGGAACGCCTTGATCCGCTTCAACCGCGAAAGCTGCTGCGTCATCTGCGGCGTCTCGTGGCCGTGCAACTGCGCCGTGTCCAGCCCCACGAACTCGCACACCTCCAGCACCGTCTCCGCCGGCTCGTCCACGAACACGCCCACCGCCGTCACGAACGGCGGCAACGCCGCCAGGATCGCCTTGGCCCGCTCTGGCTTCACGTAGCGAGGGCTGTTGCGGCAGAAGTTGAAGCCCAGCGCGTCCGCCCCCAGCCGCGTCGCGGTCCGGGCGTCCCGCACGTTGGTGATGCCGCAGATCTTCACCTTAACCATAAGCGCCTCAACTCCGCGGCCGCTTGACCGCCATCAACGGAACACCAACCCCCGGCCGCGCGCCGGACGAACCGAACCCGGCGCCGCGGCGCATTCTAGTGTAGTGATTCAGAAATAGCTTTGCTATCTCTGAAACACTACATGACACAAACCCAGCGCTTGACGCGTCTAAAATATCGAGTTAGCCCGCCGTGTGGTGTTTCGGAAATGCAAGGCATTTCCGAAACACCACACTAGCAGCGGCCCTCCCCGCCGTCAAAACACCGTCTCCGCCGCGCTGTCCGTTCTCCACTTGAGCTTGCCGTTCGCCGTCGTCTCCCGCCGTTCTCCGTGGTTCCCCACGTCTCACTTCGCCGAGGCCACGTTCTCGTCAAAGCTCTTCCGAATATTGGCAAAGCCCGCCTTGAGGAAACCATAGTCTCCGCCGATGTTAAAGAACCGCGCGCCCTGCTCTGCGTAAGCCGCCGCGATCTTGGCGTCGGCCACGGGACGGCCCCACCACTTCCCGTGCTTCTGCGCCGCCTTGCGCACCGCCGCCTCCGCCTCGCGGTACTTGGGCGTATCGAACTGGAACGGCACGCCCAGCGACACGCTCAGATCCGCGGGACCGATGAACAGGATCTCCACGCCCTTGGTCGCCACGATCTCGTCCAGATTGTCCAGCGCCTCCGCGTCCTCGATCTGAATCGCCACGAACGTCTCCCGGTTCGCGTGGTCCATGTACTCCATCGTGTTGGCGAACCCCACGTCCGCGTCCTGCATCACGTTCTCCACACCGCGCCGGCCGATCGGGGGGTACTTCGCGTTCCTCGCCACCCATGCCGCCTCTTCGCCGGTCGTGATGTGCGGAACCATGATCCCCGCGGCCCCATCTTCCAGCGGACGAAAGAAGCTGGTGTAGCCCTCGCCCTTGCGGATGCGCACCATCGCGTCCGTATCGCCCAGCCGCGCGCCCGCGATCATCTCCGCCACCTCGCGCTGGCCATAGGGCCGGTGCTCCATGTCAATCCACACCCCGTCAATCCCCGACCGCCCCGCCATCTCCACCGCCATCGCCATCGGGCCAAGGCTGATGTTCGTCAGCAACACCGACTTGCCCGCCCGCAGCTTTTCCAGAATCTTGCTCCGACGCATCGCAAACACTCCTTGCCTGTCGCGCCCGCCCGGCTCAAAGCAGAACCAAAATTATACCAGAACCGATACCCGCCATTCGTGCCGTTCCCAAGACCCCAAGCCCCAGAACCCCTCACCCGAACAAATCCATCTGCCTCCCCTTCGGCTTCGCCTTCAGCTTCGGCTGCGCCAAGCGTTCGCGCAGTTCCTCCTTGATCTCCGCCAGAAACGGCGACGGCGCGCGGTCCTCCATGCGGCCGAAAATCATCCGCCGGCGCGCCGAGGTCAGATAGAGCGCTTTGCGCGCGCGCGTCATGCCCACGTAGAGCAGCCGCCGCTCTTCGGCCACGTCCGGCGCGGGGACGCCTTGAGGAAGCACGCCAAGGGCGGGATCGCAACGTGTCCCCAGAAAAGCGGGCTTATAGGGCAGCGCCCCGTCCTCGCAAGCCGCCACGAACACCACGTCGAACTCCAGCCCCTTGGCCGCGTGCAGCGTCATCAGCGCAACGCGCTGCGCCTGACGGTCGAAGTCGTCCACAGCCTGGCGGAGCAGCAATCTATCCGCGAACTCGCCCAGCGACCCCTTGAACCCAGCCGCCAGCCGCTCCAGCCGCGCCCACGCCTCCTGGCCGTCTTTGTCCAGCCCGCCCGCGGCCAGCCGCAGCGCCTCGACGGCCTCGCGCGCCGGCCGCGCCCGGTCCGGGTCGCGCCGCAGCAACCCCGCCGCCTCTCGCGCGCCCGGCAGGTCCAGGAACCGCTCCTCGCCCGAGATCTGCGCCGGCAAGCCCAGCCGCTCCAGCGCCTCGGCCACCGGCTTCATCAGCGACCGGAGCCTCACCAACACCGCGATGTCGCCGAAACCGGTCTGGCTTTCTTCCGTCGCGTCCACGCGCCGCGTGTCCACGGAGAAATGCGCCACCCCGCCCAGCCACTTCTCGATCTCGTGCGCGATGAACTCCGCCTCGGCCGCGGCCGTGGGCGCCTCGTGAAAGCGGATCAACGCGCCTGCGTCCAGCGCGCTCTCCACGGACACGGACATCGCGGTCCGGCCCGGCGCCATCACCTGGCCTGCCGCGGCCACGATGCTCCCGCTCGAACGGTAGTTGCGGCCCAGCCGCATCACCTTGGCGCCGGGGAAATCGGCGGCGAAGCGCAGGAAGAAAGACACATCCGCCCCGCGGAAGCCGTAGATCGCCTGGTCCGGGTCGCCGATGACGCACAGCCCCTTGCCGTCGGGAAGCAGCGCCTTCACCAATTCATACTGCGCCCGGTCCGCGTCCTGATACTCGTCCACGCACACCCAGCGCAACCCCAGCGCCTGCCGCACGTCCGGCCGCGCCGCCAGCAGCCGCGCCACAACCGGCGCCAAGGCGTCCAGCGCCACAGCCTTGTCCCCGGCCAGCGCCGCCGACAGCCGCGCCCCGCCCTCCGTGTCCGCCGGGTCGCGCATCTCCCGCCAGGCGCGGCTTGCCTCCGCCACCACGTCCCGCGCCTCGCGCGCGGACATGCCCGCCTGGCGCAGCAGCGCCTCCTGGTCGTCGCCGTCAACCAGCCGGAACTCCGGCGGCAGCCCCGCCTCGGCCGCGAAGCGCCGCAGCGTGTCCAGACAAAACGCGTGGAACGTCTGCGTGGCTACAGCCTCGGCCTTGGACCCAAGCAGGGACGAAAGCCGCTCGCGCATCTCCCCGGCCGCGCGGTTGGTGAAGGTCACAACCAGAATCTCCGACGGCCTGGCAAGCCCCTGGTCAATCAACCACGCCACGCGATGCGCCAAGGTGCGCGTCTTGCCCGCGCCGGGCCCGGCCACGACAGCCACCGGAGCGTCCACCGCCTCCACGGCCGCGCGCTGCTCGTCCGACAACCCGGCCAGCGCGCCCGCGGCGGGTTTGTCCGACTTGCGCGGCCGGCCGCGGCGTTTGGGTTGCCCGGCGGCTTGTGGCGGAAGCCCGCCAACGGCGGGATCGCAGCGTGTCCCCGGAACCGGCGCCGTCTCGCGCGCCTCCGCCGGCATGGAAAACAACGCCGACTGACGCCGCAGCGTGTCCATCTCGCCGGGCCTGAACACGCGAATCACGCCGTACTCGCCGTCATAGCCTGGCTGGCGAATCACGCGGCCCTCGCGCATCCGCCGCACCGCCTCGCCTAACAGGCGCGGCTCCTCGCTCTCCAGCCGCTCCAGCGGCGTCTCGCGCAGAATTTCCAGCTCCGACCCCACCGTGGCGATCAGCCGCTCCCACGCGGTCGTGACCTTCTTGCCGGCCGCGCCGCAGTCAAAAATCTCGGCCAGCAACTCGTCCAGCGGGATGATATATTGGCACGGCAGCGCCGTGGCCGGACGGAACCCCCTGGGCCGGTCGGACAGCTCCACCACGCGATGCAGCACGCCCAGCGTCAGCGGCTTGCCGCACACAGGGCACGTGTCCTGCAGCGACGATGCCTCCTCCGGCTCCAGGCATACGCCGCACTTGCGGTGGCCGTCCGCGTGGTACTTGCCCTCTTCGGGGAACAAATCGATGGTGCCGCCCGCGCGGGCCGGGTCCTTGTCGCGCAGCGCGTCGCGGATGGCAAAATACGACGGCTCTCCGTGAAAGACGTTCGCGTTGCGGCCCAACTTGGCCGGCGAGTGCAGGTCCGAGTTGGAGATGAGACAGTAGCGGTCCAGCGAGCTGACGCGCCAGTTCATAGGTGGATCGGACGACAGGCCCGTCTCCGCGGCGAAGACGTGCTTCTCCAGATCGCCAAAACACTCGGCCGGCGAATCGAACCCCGACTTGGAGCCCAACATGCTGAACCACGGCGTCCATACATGCGCGGGCGCGAGCCAGGCGTCTTCGTTGATTTCGAGCAGAATCTCCAGCAGGCTGCGCGGGTCCAACCCCAGAATGGGCCGGCCGTCGGACTTCACGTTGCCCAGCGCGCCCAGCCGCGCGCTGATCGCCTCGGCCGTGGCCAGGTCGGGCGCGGCCAGCACGGAGTGCACCTTGCGCAACTGGCCGCCGCGCTTGTAGATGCTGCTGATCTCCGCGGTGAGCATAAAGTCCACGGCTGCCCGCCGCGCGGGCGGCACACCCTCGTCCGCCTCGCGCGCCAGCCCCGCTTTCAGACGATAAAGCCCCGGCGCGGAAGGCTCCAGTTGCTCGCGCAGTTCGCTCAGCCAGCCCGGATGCGTGAAATCGCCCGTGCCCACCACGGCCACGCCCTTGCGCTGCGCCCAGGCGTGCAGCCCCGGCAGCGCGCAGTCGCCGCTGGTGGCGCGGGAGAAATGGGAATGGATGTGCAGATCAGCGATGTAGGACATGCGCGGCTCCAGGCCCGGGAAACAGACGAACGGCCCAGAGCATACCCCGCCCGCCGCGCCGAGGCAACGTCAGGCCGCGCCCGCCGGCCTCCATCAGCGCCGATAGCGGCCCGTTGAAAAAGACACCGCGTCGGCGGGGACATGGCGCCTCAGCCCG
>CAYYEE010000300.1:0-5856 GCA_964470775.1 uncultured Planctomycetota bacterium
CCGCCGGCTATCTCCCCGACCCCAGATGCTTCTTCTGCCCAAGCGCCGCCGCCATGCCCCCCGACTTCGCCAAAGACGCCAGCTACCCCGCCGCCGACTGGGTCGTCTCCAGCCTCGCCACATTCCAGAAACTCGGCGCCATTGACCCCTATCACATGCTCCACGGCGACTACGCCGCCGCCATGGCGGGGAGCTGGATGAAGTCCGTGTCCATCGCCCGCGTGGACAGCACGTACAACTACCGAGGCATCCCCCTGGCCGCTTGCGTCCGCCACAGCTACCGCGACACCGACCTCGTTCTCCCCGGCGTCACCCCCGCTCAAAAGGTCACCCTCGGCGCCGCGCCGTTCAAGACCCTCAAACAGCTCGGCGGGCGCGCCCTCGCCTCCGACTCCTTTTCCCAGGCCAAAAACTTCGCCGGCGTCCTCACCGACTCCGACTACATCGGCAAAGGCTGGTACGCCCACCGCGAAGGCTTCAACGCCCTTTACGGCGACTTCCACGCCTCCTGGCGCGGCGACCCCCAGCAGCGCCTCTCCTACCAGCGAACCACCGGCGCCAGTTGGATTGACGGCTATGGCGGTTTCAACGGTTGCATGTCCTCCATGGCCGTCTTCGCCTATCCCAACCACCTCTCCCCCACGGTCAGTTCCCTCCCCAACACCAATACCGGCCTCGCCATCTGGCACGGCTTCGACGTCCAAGCCGGCGAAGACGTCAAGGCCGCCGACTTCGCCTTCTGACCACCCACCACCCCGGACGCCCTGGCCCGCCCGTCCCCGCCGGAGCGCGGGCGTCTCGCCTCCCGTCGCCGTTTCCCCTTCCCTTTCTGGCAGCCTCCCTCCGCCCCTGATATACTCCTCCTCTGACGCCGCGCCCTGTGTCCCAGCGAGGACCCCATGAACACCGCCGGCTGGCCCCATCTTTCCCTCGGTCCCCAGGACCTCGCCGCCTACACGGACCTCTACGAACTCACCATGGCCGCCGGCCACTTCGCCGAAAACATGCGCGGCCAGGCCGTCTTCGAGCTCGCCGCGCGGAACCTGCCCCCCAATCGCTCCTACCTTGTCTGCGCTGGCTTGGAGCAAGCCCTCGCCTATCTCCGCGACGCCCGCTTCTCGCCCGGCACGATCCGCTATCTTCGCTCCCAGCCCGCCCTCGCCTCCGCCAAGCCCGGTTTCTGGCGCTGGCTCGCCGCGTTCCGCTTCTCCGGCGACGTCTGGGCCATGCCCGAGGGCTCGCTCGCCTTTGCCCACGAGCCTCTTCTCTTTGTCCGCGCGCCCATCATGGAAGCGCAGATCGTCGAGACCTATCTCCTGGCCGCCATCGGCGGACAGAGCGCCGTGGCCAGCAAAGCCGCCCGCATCGTCCAAGCCGCGCAGGGCCGGCCGGTCCTCGACTTCGGCGCCCGCCGCACCCACGGCCCCCAGGCCGGCGTCATGGCCGCTCGCGCCTGCTACATCGCCGGCTGCCCCGCCACCTCCAACGTCCTCGCCGGACAGCGCCTCGGCATCCCCATCGCCGGCACCCAGGCCCACTCCTGGATTATGGCCTTCCACACCGAGGAGGAAGCCTTCCGCAAATACGAGCAGGCCTTCCCCGGTCCCGCCACCCTGCTCATTGACACCTACGACACCATCCACGGAGCCAAGACCGCCGCGCGCGTCAGCGCCGCCCTCAAGGCCGTGCGCATAGACAGCGGCGACATCGCCCCGCTCAGCCGCCGCGTCCGCAGAGTGCTCGACGCCGCCGGCCTCAGCCAGACCCGCATCATCGCCAGCGGCGACCTCAACGAGTGGCGCATCGCCGACCTTCTCCGCCGCGGCGCCCCCCTCGACGCCTTCGGCGTCGGCACGGAGATGGTCCTGAGCCGCGATGAGCCCAGCCTGGGACTCATCTACAAACTTGCCGAGATCGAAGAAAACGGCGTCTGGCGCGCCGTGGCCAAGAACAGCCCAGGCAAAGCTACGCTCCCCGGGCTCAAACAGGTCTGGCGCCAGCAGGGCAAGGGGGGGCAATACCTCCGCGACCACCTCAGCCTCGGCGCCGAGACCCTCCCCGGCCAGCCCATGCTCGCCCAGGTCATGGCCGCCGGCAAGATCATCACGCCCCAGCCCACCCTCGACGACATCCGCCAGCGCCTCAAAGACCAGCTCCGCCGCCTGCCCCAGCCCTTCCGCGCCCTCGACCCGCGCGCCGCCTACGACGTCCGCCTCTCCAAGGCCCTCCGCCGCCTGGCCGCCGCCACCCACCCCCTCGCCAACCCCTCTCGCTAGTGTAGTGTTTCAGAAATAGCTTTTCTATTTCTGAAACACTACATGACAGAAACCCGGCGCTTGAAGCGTCCAAAGTATCGAGTTAGCCCGCCCTGTGGTGTTTCGGAAATGCAAGGCATTTCCGAAACACCACCCTAAGCCGCCGCTCTCAGTAGTGCCCCTCGCGCCCCCCCAAGTACCCCCGCTCCGATTGCATCAACCTCTCCAGCAGCATCTCCGCCATCCGGTCCCGCGTCTCTCGATGGCTCCCCTCGTAGTAAAGGTTGCGACGCTCCAGCGGATCCTCCGCCAGGTCATACAGTTCTCCGCCCTCGCCCGCGTCCCAATACACGTACTTGAAGCGTTCCGTCACCAGACACTTCCCGTTGATCTTCTGATCGTTCGTCGTATACTCCGACAGCGCCGCCTCGTGCCCGTACTCCCCGGCCTCCAGCGCCGGCCGGAAGCTCCGCGCCTGCATCTCCCGCGGCTGGGCCACGCCCGCGTAATCCAGGAACGTCGCCGCCACGTCCATCGTCTCCGCCACGCGCCCCACGCGCCGCCTGGCGCAGCCCCCCGGCGGCCGCGCGATCATCGGCACGCGCGACACCGGCTCATAGAAGTTCCCCTTGCCGTACATGTCATAGTCGCCCAGCATCTCTCCGTGGTCCGACACATACACGATCAGCGTGTTATCCAGCAGCGCCTCCCGCCGCAGCGTGTCCACCAGCTTCCCCACGTACTCGTCAATCAACGTGCACAGGCAGTAGTACCACGCCATGTAACGCCGATACGCCATGCCCCCGTCGCGCCGGGCCAGCTCTGGCTGCGCGCGCCCCGCGATGTGCCGCGGCTTGCCGCTCAGGTCCGCCCCCAGGGTCGCCGGCAGCTCCACCTCGCGCGGGTCATAGAGATTCGCATGTGAAGCAGGGGGGTCGTGCGGCCCATGCGGACCGCAGAACCCGCACCACAGAAAGAACGGCCTCTCCTTGTTCGCGCGGATGAACTCGATCGACTTTTCCAGAATGTACGTCTCCACGTACAGCTCCAGCGGCAGGCAGTTCACCATCGAGCAGATGTTGCGCTTGTAGTCCGGCTGACGGCGCTGCGCGTAGATGCGCTCATACGCCCCTGGCTCGCGCGCCTCCACCCACGCGGCGTACTGCGCCCCCAGCGGCGCCGGCCCGATCGGCAGCCCCGTCGACTGCGTCCACCGCGCTCCTTTGCCGCCGACAATCTCCATCCAGTCAAAATCCCGCTCCGGCATCATATGAATCTTGCCCGTGGCCCCGGTCACATACCCCGCCTCCTGCAGCCGCTTCATCACCGTCACCTCATGCGCCGGCAGCCCCGGCGTCAGGTCGATCTCATCCTCCATATACCGCACCCCGTGCTGATGCGTATACCGGCCCGTCTGCATGCACGCCCGGCTCGGGATGCACACCACGTTCTGCGCATACGCCCGCTCGAACAACACCCCCTCGCCCGCCAGCCGGTCCAGACACGGCGTCCGCACGTGCCCCCGCCCGTACGCCCCCACCGTATCCCATCGCTGTTGATCCGTGGTGATAAAGAGAATGTTGGGCTTGCGTGTCGCCTCGGCCATCGAGCGTCTCCTCTCTCCGCCGTTTTTATTTGCGCCTTCGCGTCTTCGCATGATCACGCCGTTGGCGGCCTTCCCTCTCCGCCCTCCAGCTCAAAATCCGCATACCAGAACCCATCCCGCTCCACCACCTCCCCCGCGCGCAACGCCACAGGCCGCATAAACATCGGCCCGTCCCAGCAGATCGTGTGGAACTCTCCGTTTTCCCCGCACGGATCCGCGGCAGGGGGGAGGGCGCCCACAAACCCCGCGTCATACGCCCGCCCCACGAACGAACGATCAATCTGCTTCGGGTCCACGCTGCTCACAAACGCCTTGAGCCCCGCCGCGAGCATCTCCCGCGCCAGCCCCGGCGTGTCTTTCCGCGTCCCCCACAGCGGAAAGATCGGCCGGATCCCTGTCCCCGCCATCTTTTCCTCGCGGTACTTGCGGATGTCCTCCAGGAAAAGATCCCCAAACGCCATCGCCGTCACTCCCGCCTCTTTCACCCGGCGCATCGCCTCCCCAATCCGTTCCTCGTACGCCTCGTTCGAGCACGGCCACGGCAGCATCACCGCCCACAGCGGCAACCCCGCCGCCTCCGCCTGCGCCTCCGCGATCTCCCGCCGCGTCGAGTGCATCGCCATTCGGCCGAACGCCTCGTTGAATGTGCTCAAGAGCCCCACGACGTTCACCCCTTGCCGCCGCAATATGTGCAGCGCCCACGCGCAATCCTTTCCGCTCGACCAGCTCAACATCACCTTCTCACCACAAACGCCCATGGATTCATCCCTCACAGGCCGCCGGCCAGGCCCAACGCTGGCCAGACGGCATCATTGCCAACCCGCCCGCGCAGAGAACGGGCGCGGCAATCCCAGCGCTAAGGACAGAGCGCGACAGCCGGACAGCCCTCCGTCGCGAACAACCATCCCACAACGGCGCGCCCTCGTTTCCGGAGCGGCCGGCCGCCGCTCATTTCCTTCCACGCCGCTTCTCTCGCTTCTTGGCCCGGCGCCGCAGATACGCCTCCCATTCCTCCGGTGTGCGGATCAGCAGCGTCTTCTCGTTCGGCTCGCCGTGGTAGTCGCAACCCTCGTGGGCATAGTCCCGGCACACGGAGGGGCGGGTGTCATACACCCCGCACCGGTGGTCCGCCGTCAGCGCCTTGCACGCCGTATCAATCTGCAAGTACCACTGCTTCTTCTCCCGCAACAGACTCAGCCCCTTGTGCAGCAGAAACCACCTCGCCTCATCCCGGTTCACCTTGTTCTTCGCGGGCGACTCGATATGAACCGTCACATAGCGACAACACTTCGCCTCGCATTCCGCTGGACATTCCAGACCCATATCCACTCCGTGTCACAAAGACCGCCAGCGCCCGTCGCCCCCAGCCGTCGCCGTCTGCCGTTCTCCACGTCGTCCGCGTCTCCGCGTGAGTCCGTCGTCGCCTACCGCCGTTCCCAAACCCCAGAACCCGAAGCTCCAGAGCCTGGCCCCATCTTATCCCCCAAAACCCACCCCCTCGTCAAGCTCCCCCGCCAGCCAAACTGACAGCCGCCAGCCCCTCTCCTGTCACAATGACAGATGCCCACCTCCCACCAGCTAGCTCATATCTATTTTATTCATAATCAGTTACGCCATCGCTCCCGGCCCAGCGCTTTGGCGCCGGTTTTGCTCAAAAGGCTTGGCGCGCTCTTTGTCTGCGCATAGCCGCCCCGCACAGCCCGCGCCGGGTCGTCCGGGCGCGGAGGCGACTGCGCCAATTCCGCAAACGGCTGAAAAGGGTCGTCTGACAAGAGGAGGATACGGAATGCCAGCCAAGATGATCGCTTTCGACCAGGAATGCCGCGAAGCGATTAGGCGCGGCGTCGAGAAGCTCGCCGCCGCCGTCAAGGTCACGCTCGGCCCCCGCGGCCAGAACGTCATCATCCAGAAGAGCTACGGCTCGCCCACCGTCACCAAGGACGGCGTGACCGTCGCCAAGGAAATCGACCTCGAAGACAAGTTCGAGAACATGGG
>CAYYEE010000301.1:0-5853 GCA_964470775.1 uncultured Planctomycetota bacterium
GCGGCAGCACCCGGGCTGAGCCAGAGCCGGGGATTCTGGGCTTGACGGGTCTGGTGCTGAGGTCGGAGCGGCAATTGCAGGATTTGTTCCGGCAGTTCGTGGCGGTTATTGAGGGGAAGCTTGACTCGCAGGAGGTGGCGCTGGGGGCCATTGAAGTGGAGCTTGTGGAGCGGGAGTCGTGCGGTCCGCCGAGGGCATAGAGGGCCGGGGCTGGCGAGTTGGCCGATGGGGCGGTGTGGGGCGATGCTTGACACTTCTGGCGAGGGCGCCTATCATCCGCGCCTGAGGAGGGCGGTCAAGCCATGAAGCTCACGTGCGACCGGTGCGGCAAGATTCTGCTGGTGGATGAGGATGTGCGCTACAAGGTGCGCATCGAGGTCTTTGCGGCTTATGACCCGATGGAGGTAACGCAGGACGATTTGGCGCGCGATAACCGCGCGGAGATGCTGCGGCTGGTGCGCGCGCTGCGGGGGCTGGACCCGGAACGGGCGCAGGACAGCGTTCATCGGCAGATGGAGTTTGAGATCTGCCCGGCGTGTCAGCGCGCGTACCTGGCGGATCCGCTGGGCATGGGGGCGCAGGGAAGCGGAGGCAGCGCATGAGCCGGAGGCTGAGGTGGGGGGTTGTGGGATGCGGGGATATCACGAACAAGCGCGTGGCGCCGGCGATTCGCGAGAATCCGCGTTGCGAGTTGGCGGCGTTCTGCAGCGGGTCCAAGGCGAGGGCGGAGGAGTTCGCCGAGCGCCACGGCGCGGGGCTGGCGTTCGACAACATGGAGAGGTTCCTGGGAGCGGGGCTGGATTGCGTGTACGTGGCGTCGCGGGTGTTTGAGCATGCGGGGCAGGCCGTGGCGGCGCTGGGGGCTGGGGCGCATGTGTTGTGCGAGAAACCGATGGCGATGAACGGGGAGGAGTGCGGGCGGATGAACGCGGCCGCGGCCAGGGCGAACCGGCGGCTGGGCGTGGCGTACTACCGCAGGTTCTACCCGGCGTGGGTGGCGGCGCGGGAGGTGGCGCTGTCGGGACGGATCGGGGACATCGTGGGCGTTCGGATTTGGCTGGGGTCGTTTTGGGACATGCGTCCTTCGAACCCGAAGTACTGGCGCGTGCAGAGGGCGTACTCGGGCGGGGGGCCGCTGGCGGATGTGGGGACGCACCGGCTGGATTTGCTGGTGGATTTGCTGGGACAGCCCGTGGAGCTGGCTGCGTTCGCAAGTTGCCGGCATCACGACTGGGACGTGGAGGACACGTGCGCGATCCTAATGCGCATGGCGTGCGGGGCGTATGCGACGGCGCACGTGTGCGGGGACACGAGGCCGCCCCGGGATGAGTTCGAGATCGTGGGGGTGAAGGGGTGGATTCATCTGCCGCAACTGGGCGACCGGCTTGTCGTGACCGGGGCGGAGTCGCGAGAGGAATGGACGATGCCACTGGCCGCGAATGTTCACGCGCCGTTGGTGGAGGACTTCGTTTCGGCGGTGGTGGACGGCACACCATTGCGGTGTTCGGGCGAGGAAGGGGCGAAGACGACGAGGATTCTGGACGCGGCGTATCGTTCGGCTGAGAATGGGGCGATGGTGAGGCTGTGAAAGTTGGGAAGCGAGGGGGCGTTGCGCCTGATCGCACGGCGGGCGACGCGGGTTTGGCTGGGGTAGGGCGAGGGGCGTATGGGTTCGCATCTGTCTGGAAATGCTGGACTTTTGGTAGGGGCATATGGGCGGCGCACCTCCGAAAATGCAACGCCAACTTGGGGCGCAGTCACGGTCGTTGGATTGCCATAACATGACTATGTTCAAAGAGATAGGTTTGAAGTCAGGAGAGTATGAGCCACGAGAGGGGGGCGCGCTGTCGGAAAGGTAGGGGTTTTTCGGTGAGCGGTTGCCTTAAAAATTGCTTGGGCTGTGCGCACGTGATCTGGAATGATTGCTATAAAACATTATTTTGGAAATGGTTAGATCGTATCGCCATTGCGGCGCCGAGCACGCAAAAGGTCAGAGAATTTCTCTTGACAGGCGCTTGAGTGACTGCTATACTTATAAGTGTTGGATGTGGAGAGCTGACTCAAGTCGGATAAGAAGCAAAGATTCAAGTCCCCCGGCAGCTCCGACCGTGCCCCACTTCCACATGGTACCCCCTATGTGGTTGGGTCGGAGCTGCCACCCCCCTTTCAGGCCGCCGACGCTTATTGCGAGGCGGCTGATTTTTTGGGAGGCCCTATGAGACCGCGCAAGTTGATGCGAAGCAAGATCAGGCGCACGAAGCCCAATCATGGCTCCAAGCCCACCTTGGGCAAGAAGCGGCGCCCGCTGAAGACGGGGACGAAGAAATAGCTTGGCTGTTCGCGGGCTTTGATGTGTCGCCAACCCCTTCTGGCTTTGGCCAGGAGGGGTTTTGGTTTAACAGCCTGTTGAAAATGTCGCGTCTGCTCCGGGGACACGTTGCGATCCCGCCGTTGGCGGGCTGAGGCGCCATGTCCCCGCCGACGCGGTGTCTTTTTCAACGGGCCGTTAAGGCGCGGATGGGACGCGGCGGGGCAGGGATAGCTGGCATGTGACGGATGCGGCGAGATGCGGGCGGTTCGGCGGTGGGCTGGTATCGGCTGCGTTGCTGGGCAGGAGGTTTTGCGGGCGAAGGCGCTTTGTTACAGGACTCCGCTTGCCGCAAGTTATTGTGGGGGCTATAATTCACAAGACGTTGCGGGGGAGGGCGCCGACTGCGGGGGAACGTCAGGGCAGGCCGCGACGCTGGTCCGTTCTGGGGTGAACCGGGTTCAGGCAAGCGAGGCTGGGCTACTGCTGATGAAGCCGAAAAGGGTCTTCTACCGCTTGGTTCTGACGCTGGAAGGGGCGGTCGTTGGGGCGTACTCTGTGCAGGAGCCAAGCCTGACGATTGGCCGTGACCCGGACTGCGGGGCGCGGGTGGATTGCACCACGATTTCGCGCAAGCATCTGCGGATCGAGGCGCGGCAGGGGGCGCTGGTGATCCGCGACCTGAGCAGCCGCAACGGGACGTTTATGGATGGCCGGCCTATCCGTGAAGAGACCATACGCTCGGACGTGACGCTGAGGTTGGGGCCGGACTTGGAGGCGCGGATTGAGCTGGCGCCGGAGGAGGCGGCGGAGCCGGAAAGGCCGGTGACCGAAGGCGCAGCCGCGGCGGCTGTGCAGGAGGTCCTCGAACCGGCGGAATCGGGCCGCAAGATCGTTTGTCCACATTGCTGGCATACGTTCGAAGAGGCGGACCTGCTGGCGGTGGCGCGGCATCAGGAGTTGGTGGGGGATCCTGTTTTGGGACCGGAGGCGGCGCAGCGCTTCCTGCCGTCGCGCTTCACGCCGGAGGGCCATGCGTTGGACGCGCTGGGCATGCCGTGTCCGGATATGGCGTGTCCACGCTGTCATTTGTCCATTCCCCGCGATCTGCTGGAGAAGCCGCCTCTGTTCCTGTCTATCATCGGCGCGCCGGGCAGCGGCAAGTCGTACCTTCTGGCGACCATGGTCTGGGAACTGCGGAGCCTGATGCCCAAGCGGTTCGGGTTCGGTTTCACGGACGCGGACGCGACGTGCAACCAGCTCATTAACGAATATGAGAGGACGCTGTTCCTGGCGCCGGATGACGAGGCGTGGGTAGCGCTGGAAAAGACGGAGATGCACGGCCGGCTCTACGATGAAGTGCGGTTGAATAACATGCGGGTGAGTTTGCCGAGGCCGTTCATGTTCTCCCTGACGCCCCAACGGCACAATCCGTGGGTGGACCAGCACGAGGCGCTGACGCAGACGCTGGTGGTGTATGACAATGCGGGCGAGCACTTCGAGCCGGGCGCGGACACGGCGGCCAACCCGGGCACGCAGCACCTGGCGCACTCCAGGGGGCTGTTCTTTCTGTTCGACCCGACCAAGGACCCGCGGTTCCGGGCGCGTTGCTCCAGCGACGATCCGCAGCTTCGGCGCGGGGCGCGGGCGCAACGGCAGGAGATGCTGCTGAAGGAAGCGTTCGACCGGATTCGCTTGCACAGCGGGCCGGGACGTGGGCAGCGCTATTCCGAGCCGGTGATCGTGGTGGTGACGAAGTTCGACATCTGGCGCAACCTGCTGAAGTTTCCGCTGGAAGCGCCGTGGCGGCGGCTGAAGGACCATCCGGTGTCGGTGCTGGACACGGACGTGGTCATGATGACGTCGTTTGCGGTGAGGCGGTTGCTGGCGGATTTGTGTCCGGAGATGGTGGCCACGGTGGAGGGGGTGGCGCCGCGGGTGGTGTATGTGCCTGTGAGCGCGCTGGGCCACAGTCCGTCCGAGGACCCGCGCAACGCGGGGTCGGGGCTGTTGGTGGTGCGGCCGCGCGACATCAAACCTGTGTGGGCCACGACGCCGATGCTGTGCATGTTGAGCCTGCTGGGCGCGATGGCGGGAACGCGGCCGGGCCAGCGGGGCAGTCTGCCCAGCGCGGAGAACTGCCGGCGCTTCGGCGACCGGGTGGAGTTCACCGTGCCCGGGACAGACCTGCGCCTGGAGGCGCCGGCGCCCTATCTGGGCCGGCCTATGCGGTGTCCGGAGACAGGCAAGCTGTTCTGGCTGCCGGCGCTGGAGGAACTGGGCGCCGGGGCTGGGGAGGGGCGGTGATGGCGCAGGAACTGGTCTACACCTCGGCGCCCAACGGTCTGCGGCTGGGGTCGGCCGGTTTCTGCACGGTGGCGTGCACGCGGGGCATGGCGCCGAACTACATGGAGCTGCTGGAGTCGCTGAGCGCGTACACGGCGTTCTACCCGTTGAGCCACCCGGACGCGCGGCTGAACCCCACGGCGCACAGCCACTACCGGTTCATCGTTGGCGGGCGGCCGGTGCACGTGCTGTCGCGGGTGGCGTTTGCGGGGGCGGACTACAGCCAGCGGTCGAACAAGATAGCGCACCACGTGGCGCTGGACACGGCCGAACGCAGCGACGGGGGGCCGGCGTGGGTGATGCGGCAGCCGGGGTTTTTCGTGGAGCAATGGGCGGGCGAGCCGGCGTTCGTGGACACGCCCAAGCGCATCCCGGCGGGCGACGCGGCGCCGGCGCCGTGCGAGACGTGGGCGCGCGTGACGGGCGACGCGGGCTGGGCGGGGGTTCTGGCGCAGGCTTTCTGCGACGATCCGCGGACACCGAGCTTCATCATCTTCGAGCCGGGGGCGCCGGTGTTGGATCTGGCGGCCGAGGCGCTGGCGCTGCTGCCCGTGGGCGAGCGCTGGAACGTGACCTTCAACACCTACTTCACCACGCTGCCCATCGGCACGGCGTGCTGCTGGCGGTTCTGCCTGCCCAACGCGGAGGCGTTGCGCGTGGCGCGAGGTACGGCCGGGGCGCTGACGCTGGACCTGCGGCGCGGGCCGGACCAGCCGCCGGAAGCGAGGCGCTGGCTGGCGGCGTCGGGCGCTCTGGTATCGGCGGCGCGGACAGGCCGGCCGGCGGAGCCCGGCTTTGGCGCGGCGCCGCCCGCGGCGGCGGCGCCGGCGGTGTCTTCGGCGCGGCGCGGCCCGCGGCTGGCGCTGGAGCGCGAGCCGGCTTGGACAGGACCGGCGCCCGAGGCCCCAGCCGCGCCGGCGCGGCCGGGACGCAGGGGCAGGTGGCTGTGGGGGGCGGCGCTGGCGGTGTCGCTCGCCGCTAACGCGGGGCTGGTGTTGGAGCGCGTGCTGCGTCAGCCGCCGTCCAGCCCGGCCGCCAAGGCCGGGTTTGACGCCGCGGAGCATGATTGGGCTGGACGCGAGGCGGAACTGGTGGGACGGGCGGCGCAGGAGGGCCTTGAGCGCAAGCGCCTTGAGGAGCAGCTCGAGGACGAGAAGAGCCGCGCCGACAAAGCCGCGGCGGCCGAGCGCCGGCTGGCC
>CAYYEE010000302.1:0-5853 GCA_964470775.1 uncultured Planctomycetota bacterium
CGCCGCGGTCAAAACACACCTTCTTGATGCCCTTGCTCAGCGCCACCTCGGCCAGCCGCGCGCCCACCATCTCCGCCGCCTTGATGTTCCCGCCCTTGATACCCTTCGCCTTCAGTTCCGGCGAAAGCGTCGAAGCCGACGCCAGCGTCTTGCCGGTCGTGTCGTCAATCACCTGCGCGTAGATGTGCTGCAGCGTGCGATGCACGCTAAGCCGCGGCCGCTCCTGCGTGCCGCGCGCCTTGCCGCGCACGCGAGAGCGCCGCCGCAACATCCGCGCCCTGTTCAGCTCCTGCTGCTTCATGGCCGCTGTCAACCTCCACCAGCCGCAAACGCCTTGCCAGCCTTGCGGCGGATCTGCTCGTTCGCGAACCGAATGCCCTTGCCCTGATACGGTTCAGGCGGATACACCTTGCGGATCTTGGCCGCAAACTGCCCCACCGCGCATTTGTCGCATCCCGATACCGTGAACTTGCCCGGGTTGGCCGGCTGCTCCACCTTCACCGAAATGCCCTTGGGCACCGGGATCTTCACCGGATGGTTATAGCCCACCGCCAACACCAGATTCTGCCCCTCCGCCTTCACGTTATAGCCGGTCCCGTGAAGCTCCATCGACTTGGAGAACCCCTCGGCGCAGCCCGCCACCAAGTTCAGCACCTGGCTCCGAGCCAGCCCGTGGAAAGCGCGGGTCTGACGCGAATCGTCCAGCCGCTTCACCAGCACCTGCCGCTGAGCTTCGTTGTACTCCGCCGCGATCCCCACCGGCAGCTCCTGCGTCAGCTTGCCCTTGGGGCCTTCGGCCATGACCTCGCGCCCCTTGATGGCGATCTTCACGCCATTGGGCACGGCCACCGGTTTCTTTCCGATCCGCGACATGTCTCTATCTCTTTCCTCGACGCCGCGTCACCACACTTCACAGATCACTTCGCCGCCCACGCCCATCTTGCGGCATTCGCGGTCGCTGTAAATACCCTTCGACGTGGACACCACGCGGATGCCCGTCCCGCCCAGCACCGGCTTCATGTCGCGCACGCCGTCATACACGCGCCGGCCCGGCGCGCTCACCCGCCGGATGCAATTAATCACGTCCTCACCTTCAGGGCCGTACTTCAGGCTGATCTTCAGCGTGCCCTGCGGCCCGTCCGTCGTGGCCTCCACGCTGTTGATGTAGCCTTCCCGCTTCAGGACCTCGGCGATGGCCAGCTTCTCCTTGGAGAGCGGCGCTTCCACCGCGGCCCGGCGCACGCGCACCGCGTTCCGAATGCGGGTCAACAGGTCGGCGATCGGGTCCGTCATGCTCATGGCCGTCTCTTCCTCCTACCAGCTCGCCTTCCGCATCCCCGGAATCTCATTGCGGCTCGCCAGGTTCCGCAGACAGATACGGCAGACCTTTAGCTTCCGATAGACCGCCCGCGGCCGCCCGCACAGCTGGCACCGGGTATAACGCCGCGTGCTGAACTTGGGCTCCTTCTGCGACTTCAAAATCAGGGACTTGCGCGCCATAGCTGCTCCTATCCGGCTTTCCGGCCGGTCTCGGGCTTGCGGATCGGCATCCCCATCCGCCTCAAAAACTCCCGCGACGCCTCGTCCGTGCCGTTCTTGATGCAGAACGCGATATTCATCCCCTGGTTGAACTCCAGCGCGTTCTGATCGATCTCAGGAAACACGCCCTGCTCCGTCAGACCCACCGAGTAATTCCCGCGCCCGTCAAACGCCGTGTCCGACAGCCCGCGGAAGTCGCGGATACGCGGGAACACCAAGCTGATCAACCGGTCCAGGAACTCATACATCCGCACGCCGCGCAACGTCACCTTCAGGCCCACTTCCTGGCCCACGCGCACGCGGAACGCGCTCACCGCGCGCTTGGCCTTGCACACCAGAGGCTTCTGCCCCGTGATCCGCGAAAGGTCCTTCGTCGCGTCTTCCAGGCGCTTCTTGTTCTCGGTCGCCTTTCCGACGCCCATGCTCACCACGATCTTGTCCAGCCGCGGCGCCGCCAGGGCGTTCCGATAGCCCATCTCCTTCATCATCTGCGGCAGCACTTCCGTCCGGTACTTGACCAGCATCCGCGGAATCGGCGCCTTCTCCGCAGGAGCCGCCTTGGGCGCCGGGTCCGCCTTGGCGTCCTTGAGCTCCTTCTTGTCCTTCTTTTCCTTAGCCGGCTCTTTGCCAGGAGCGCTCATGTCCTATCTCACTTCCCGCCGCCGATGGACTCGCCGCACCGCTTGCACACCCGAATCACCTCCCGCCGGCGGCGGCCGCGGGCATCCGTCTTCTCCGAGATGTTCGCTTTCACGCGAACGCCCCGGTCGCACTTCGGGCAGTACAACATCACGTTCGACACATGGATCGGCGCTTCCTTGGGCACGCGGCCACCGCGCGGATTGCGCTGGCTGCGGCGCTCGTGATGATACCGGTAGTTGACGCCTTCCACGATCACGCGCTCATGCTCGCGGTCCACGCTCAACACCCTCGCCACGCTGCCGGCCGTCTCTTTGCCCAGCGCGCGGCCGTCCACGTGCTTGGCGCCTGTCACGGCCTTGGCCAGCACCACCATGTCATTTCTGCGAATCAGCATGGATCTCCGCTCCCGTCACACGACTTCCGCGGCGAGCGACACGATCTTCATGAAACCGCGCTGGCGCAGCTCGCGCGCCACCGCCCCGAAGATGCGCGTCCCCCGCGGGTTGCCGTCGTTGTCCACCAGCACAAGAGCGTTCCGGTCGAAGCGAACCATCGAGCCGTCCTCACGACGGACCGGCTTCTTCGTCCTCACAATCACGCCCTTCACCACCTCGCCCTCGCGCACCGAACCCGAAGGAGAGGCCTTCTTCACGCTCCCGACCACGACGTCGCCCACGTAGGCGTAACGCCGCCGCGTGCCGCCAAGAACCTTGAAGCACATCACCTGCTTGGCGCCGGAGTTGTCCGCCACGTCCAACCGTGTCATCAACTGAATCATTGGACCGCTCCGTCTCCAGCCCGCTCCTGCCTGGGCTGGGCTTCCAGCACCCTCAACAGCCGCCAAGCCTTGGTCTTGCTCAACCGGCGGCACTCGCCCAGCTCCACCCGGTCGCCCGCGTGAGCCTCGCCGTTTTCATCATGCGCGCGGTATTTCGTCACGCGCTTGATGTACTTGCCGAACTTCGGATGGGCCGTCATCCGCACCGACTCCACCACGATGGTCTTGGCCATCTTGTCGCTGGTGACCACGCCCACCACGCGTCTCCGGTTTCCTCGTTCGCCGCTCATATCGTTATGCACGCCTCCCGCGCTCCCGGCGCGCTCACCGCGCCGGCGCCTGGCCCGCCTGGGCCTTCTTTTCCGCCAGCTCGCGCTCCCGCAGCGCCGTCAACATCCTCGCCACGTCCTTGCGGGCTTTGCGGATCTCCGCCGGCTTTTCCAGTTGCTCGCTTTCGCGCTGAAAGCGCAGATTGAACAACGCCCGCCGCGTCTCGGAAAGGTTATTCCGAATCTCTTCGCTGGGCAGGTCACGTATCTCCGAAATCTTCACTTGCCGCTCCTTCGTCCAACCATCCGGCAACGGATGGGCATCTTCCGGGCGATCCGCAGCAACGCCTCCCGCGCCAGGCTCTCCGGCACCCCGCCCACCTCAAACAGCACGGTCCCAGGCTTGACCACCGCGGCCCAGTAGTGCGGCTCGCCCTTGCCGCCGCCCATGCGCACTTCCGCCGGCTTGCACGTCACCGACTTGTGCGGGAAAATCCGAATCCACAGCTTTCCTTCGCCGCCCATCAGATGGCTCGCGGCGACACGGCCCGCCTCGATCTGCCGCGCCGAGAGCCAGGCCGGCTCCAACGCCTGCAAACCGAACTCGCCAAACGACACATAATGTCCGCGTGTCGCCAGCCCGCGGACCACCCCGCGCTGGGTCTTGCGGAACTTGATTCTCTTCGGCATGAGGGGCATCGCGCCTCTCCTCCTTCATTCGTCCCGGTTACTGAGCCTTGGGCTCCGCGCCCGGCGCCTCGCCAGCCGGCTTGGACGCCTCTCCCTCCGGAGCCTCTGGCGCTCCGCCTTCCGCCGCGCCCTCCGCCTCAGACCCGTCCGGCGTCCGGATGCGCGTCTTCGCCGCCGCCTGCTGCCGCGGCCCGCCGCGGCGCGGACGTCCGCCGCCCGCTCCGCCGCGACCGCCCGGACCGCCAGGACCGCGACCGCGACCGGCGCCGACCGGCCGCGCCGCCGCCTGGCTCGCCACCCGGGCTTCCACTTCCGAAACCCCGGACTCGTCCACTTCGCCCAGGTAGATCCAGCACTTGATCCCAATCACCCCGTACGTCGTCGTCACCGTGGCCAGACCGTAATCCACCTTGGCCCGCAGCATCGACAACGGGATGCTGCCCATCGACAAGCGTTCCGTCCGGGCCATTTCCGCCCCGCCCAAGCGTCCGCCGATCTTCAAACGCACGCCCAGAGCCCCCGCCTCCATCGTCATCTCCGCCGCCTTCTTCAGCGCGCGCTTGAAAGAGGCCCGCTTCAGCAGCTGCTCGCCCACCGACTCCGCCACCAGCTGCGCGTTCAACTCGGGCCGCGGCACCTCGCGGATCGTCACGTTCACCTTGCGCTTGGTGATCTGCTCGATCCACGCCCGCAGAAGATCAATCTCCGCGCCCTTGCGCCCGATGATCACCCCAGGCCGCATGCAGTGCATCACCACCCGCACTTCTTCACGCGTCCGCTCGATATCCACCCGCGGAATCCCGGCGAACCCGTACTTCTCCTTGATATGCTTGCGGATCTTGGAGTCCTCGACCAGCAGCGTCCCGAACTCCTGCTTGCCAGCATACCACCGGCTCCGCCAGTTCTCGGTGATGCAAACCCGCATCGCAAGGGGGTTGACCTTCTGTCCCATAGCCGCTTCCTTATTCCTCTCCGGCCGCCGCTGCTTCCGGCGCGCCCGGTCTCTCGTCGCTCAAAACCACGTGGATATGGCTCGTCCGGTGAATCTTGCGCGCCCACATCCCGCGCGGCCGGGCCCAAAACGTCTTGCGCTGCGGACCCTCGTCCACCCAAACACCCGCCACCCGCAAATCCTCGGCCTCCACATCATGCTGATCGCTGGCCGCGGCCACCGCCGCCTTCACCACCTTCTCAATCATCTCCGACGCCCGGCGCCGCGTCGTCCGCAGAATCTCCAGCGCCTTCGGCACGCTCTCCCCGCGGATCAGATCCGCCACCAGCCGCGTCTTGCGGGGGCCGATCTTGGCAAACTTGCAACAAGCTTTCACTTCCATCGAAGCCTTCTCCTCGCGGCGCCGCTTACTTCTTGCCGCCGCCGCTGTGGCCGCGGAACGTGCGCGTCAGCGCGAACTCGCCCAGACGGTGGCCCACCATTTCTTCCGTCACGAACAGCTTCGTGAACGTCCGGCCGTTGTGAATCTCCAGCGTGTGCGACACGAAGTCCGGCGAAATCACGCTCGCCCGCGCCCAAGTCCGGATAGGCTTGTGCTCACCCGACTCCTTCTGCGCCAGAACCTTCTTCAGCAGCTTCGGGTGGATGAACGGGCCCTTTTTTACCGAGCGTCCCATATTTCCTTCCTATCCATTACTTGCGGCGGTTGCGACGCCGGATGATAAACTTGTTCGACGCGTTCTTGGGCTTGCGCGTCTTGTAACCCTTGGTCGGTTTGCCTGTCGGCGACACCGGATGCCGCCCGCCCGCGCGGCGGCCTTCACCGCCGCCCATCGGGTGGTCGTGGGGGTTCATCGCCGACCCGCGCACGCTGGGACGAATGCCGCGGTGCCGCGAACGCCCCGCCTTGCCCCAGCGCACGTTCGCCAGGTCCACGTTGCCCACCTGGCCAATCGTCGCGCGGCAACGCACGCTCACCCGGC
>CAYYEE010000303.1:0-5818 GCA_964470775.1 uncultured Planctomycetota bacterium
GCGACGGGCGGGGCCGGGGCGCTGCTGGCCAAGCGCATTGTGACGGCGGAGGTGGTGGCGTACGAGGACCTGGGCCCCGAGGCGTTGCGGCGGTTGGTGGTCAAGGACTTTCCCGCGATTGTGGCCATTGACGCGAGCGGGGCGTCGCTTTACGCGCGTTGAGGGTGTGGCGGGGACACGTTGCGACGCCGCCGTTGGCGGGCTTGAGCGACATGTCTTCGCCTTCAGGGCTCGGCGGGGCTGGTGGGCGCGGCGGCTTCGGGGTGGCGCTCGATGAAGCGGATGGGTTTGGGCTCGGCCACCTGGCCCACAAGGCAGAACTGGCCGGTGATAGGGTCGTGGACGAGTTCCTTCATCAGCCGGAAATTGCGGATTTCGGACGAGTTCCCCACATGAATCCGCGGGCCCGTGCATTTGTAGCGGGTGTCGCCGATGCGGATGTGGGCCGGGTCGTCGTAGCTGATCTCGGCGCCGCGCTCGATGATTTCGAGGACCTTGCGTTCCAGCTTGGCGATGTCCAATCCAGGCGGCCGTTGGTCGAACTCGATGACGAACCCGCGGGGCACGTCGCTGTGGGCGTCGGGGGTGGGGATGCGGAAATCGTTCTCCAGGACCATGGAGGTGATGTCTTCGGCGGAGTGGGCCATTCTGCGGAAGACGGCGGTGTTTTCGATGGCGCGGCGGATGTCGTCGGGAAAGGGGCCGAAAAGGTTGGGGCGGGTGACGACGATGTCTTCGCCGATGCCGAGCAGGACCTGTGCGTTGATCTTGAGATAGGGGTAGACCGCGTCGAAGTGCTCCACGATGATGCGGCGGCGCTGAGCCAGGGCGTGGCGAATGGCTTCGGCGATTTCGTAGACCTGGACAAAGGCCATCTCGAAGCGCACGTCAATGTGAAACGTGTGTGCGCTGAAGCGGCCGTCTTGGTGCATGCGCACAAGCGGGGCGGGGTGGACGTTGATGCCTTCGTCGTCGTTGGTGAGTTCCAGGCCGGGGAACATGCCGTTGATGATGGACGATTTGCCTGTGCCGGCTTCGCCCAGGATGCCGATGAGGTGGTCGGTGGGGCTGAGGTAGCGCTGGCCGATGCTTTCGCCGAGCATGAGCAGGCGGGGGCGGCCGCGGGGGGCGTAGTAGGTGGCGAAGCAGAGGCATTCGTGCCAGACGTTGCTTCTCATAGCTCCTCCCACGGCACTTCGACGTCAAGCAGGGGCATGTGCTGTTGCGCGCCGTAGACGTCGGTGTCTTCAATGGCGCCGGAGGCGACGGGCCGGGCAATGGTGGCCTTGGCGGCGCGGACCGGGTCGAAGTAGATGATGTCGAGAATCTGCTCGTCGGTGACGCCGTAGAGGCGTTTGATGAGAGCGGCGTTGACGACGCGGCGGGTCTTGGCCTGTTGGTAGATTTCTTCGGTGCGGAAGAAGACGTCGAGGGTGAGCTCGAAGGGGCCGGAGTTCTTGCTGCGGATGATGTGGGCCAGGTCGATCATGCGCTTGGTCTTCATTTCTGGCCTCCCAAGGTGAGCCGCTGGACGGGGAAGAGGGCGCGGGGGTCGTCGAGGTCCATGAGGTGGTAGACGCTGAACTCGTAGACCGGGCCCATGGAGACGTCGGAGGGGCTAAAGGGGAAGGCGAGGTTGCCGGCGGTGGCGACGCGGCCGGGGTAGCCGTAGTGCAGGGCGGTACTGCGGGCAAAGCCGCAGATGGTATCGGCTTCCTTTTGCGTGGGCGCGACGACGTCGAAGATGATGCCGACTTCGTGGCCTTCGACGGTTGGTTTCGGCTCCAACGCGCCCATGACGCCGTCGCGGCCGTAGGTCCGGAAGTTGAGTCGGTAGGGGCGCTGGCCGAAGTTGTTTTCCACGGCGGCGCGGACGCCGGCGTAGACGTCGTCGAGTCTCTCGATCATGATGCGGTCGCGGGCGCCGGCGATGGCGATCGTGCGGAAGCCCACGCGCGCCGCGCCTTCGAGTTTGACCGCGTATTGGGGCGCGGGGACGAAGCGGCTGCCCGAGACCTGCACGACGCCTGGCGCTGTCTGTTCGAAGCGGCACTCGGACAGGTCGAGGTGGCCGCCGGGTCCGGGGAGGAGGTAGGGGTGGGACTTTTCGTAGAGGGTGTGGGCGGCCACGGAGTCCACGGTGAAACGGCGTTCGGGGTTGAGCGATTCGAGGCGGAAGGAGTCCTTGCGCAGGACGCCAAGGACGCAGTCGCGTCCGCTGCCAGGGGTAGCGGCGATGGCGCCGCATTCGAGGATCTTGCCCATGTGCAGGGCCGGGCCGGGGTCAAAGCCGCGAGCGACGGGCAGGGCGGCGAAGACGGCGGGGTCGTAGCAGCGGCCAGCGACGATGATGTCAGGCTCGCCTTCGAGGGCGGGCAGGAGCATGTCCACGCCCACCTGGGCCACGATGCGCGTCGTGCGCGTGACGGCTTGGGCCGTGAGCTTGGGCGCAAAGGGCAGGGGGCGAATGCGGCCTTGCTTGAGGGCGTCTTTGACCGCTTGCTTGGGCACGTCGCAGTAGATGAGGGCGGCGCGCGCGGTCTTGCCCATGGCGCGCAGGACCTCGTCAATGACGCCGAGGCATCCGTCCACGTGGACTTTGGCGCCGCTGCCGCCGGCGGTGCCGATAATGAGGGGGATGCGCGCGCCGAGGGCGGCGGCGATGAGCAACTCCAGGTCGCGCTTGACGGCGGCGCGGTCAACGAAGCACTTGCCCATGCCCAGATAGGCGGGGCCGGGGTCGGTGCTGCCGGCGTCCACGCCGATCATGTCGAGGCCGCCGGCCAGGCCGCGTTCGAGCGAGGCGCGGGGGAAGCCGTAGCCGAGGATGCCGGACGGGGACAGAATGCGCATCTCATCCATTCGTCTGTTCCTTATGCTCCGAGAGCAGCGTCAGCGCCCGCTGCATCTCGTTGTAAACGATCATGAATCCCTCGTCAATGCCCATTCCCGGCTTGGCGAGCATCTGGTCGGGCTGGGCGGCGAGGGCGACGTGGACGCACATCTGGGCGGAGCGGTCGGTCTCGTTGCACGTGCCGCCGAGGTAGGCGCCGACGCCGCGGGCCTTGCAGTAGAGCACGGCTTCCATGGAGTTTTGGATGCCGCCGAGGTCTGGGGTCTTGATCTGGATCATGTCGGCCGCGCCCGCGTCCACGAAGAGGCGTGTGTCTTCGAGGGTGTTGCACCATTCATCGGCCACGAGGCCCACGGCCACGCCGCGCTGGCGCAGGAGCCGGCGCAGGCGGGCCAGGGCGTCGCACTGGGCTTGGCGCGAGCCCATGTCCATGGGGCCTTCGATGCGCAGGGCAAAGGGCTGGGCGGCGCGGCCGAGGCGTTCGAGGTATTCGGCCATGCGCGCGGCGTCGTTGTCAAAGATGAGCCCGATCGTGCCGTAGACGTCGATGTGGAAGCCTGGGGCGTAGGCGGGGTCCTGGCGGCGGCTGAGGACGCGGTCGCGGAGCCACTCGACATAGGCGAGGAGCTTTTCGCCGCGCTGGCCGAGCTTGTCCGGGATGTTGTTGATGAGACCATGGGGCAGGACGTCCGCGCCCTTGAGGATCATCTTGTCCACGTTGTGGTAGCGGTCGTCGCCGGATTGGGTGAAGATGCGCACGGGCCGGGCGGCGAGGGGGATGCCGTATTCGGCGGCGAGGACCTGGCAGGGCAGACGGTGTTGGGCGCGCGCCACGGCGTCGAGCAGGGCCTGGGAGACGCCATAGCGGATGGCGGTGTGGATGGGGCGGCCGTTGACTTGGATGGCTTCGGCTTGGGCGGCGAGGTCGCGGAAACGGCCGAGGGAGCGGCCGATCAGCAGGGGGGCGACGCTCTGTTGGATGAGGGGGATGAAGTCGGCGGCGAGGAAGACGGGGTCGCGGCCGCCGGCGCCGGAGTATTGGACGGCGGCGCAATCGCCCCAAGCGACTTGTCCGTCGCTGAGGCGGAGCAGGATGGAGATGCTTTCGCCGGCCTGGCGGATGGAACGGAAGCCGGGGGTCTTGGGCGCGCCGGCGTAGAAAAAGCCGTCGTTGGGCGCGCCGGCTTTGATGGCTTTCTGGTCGTCGAAGAAGAAGCCGGTTCGGCCTGCGGAGCAGAGGACGGATTCGATGCGGGTCACGGAGGGGGCCTTTCTGGAGTGAACGCGAGAACGGCGCCGGATGACGGCCACCGCGGATAGGCGCGGATGAAGGCGGATGCGGCGGCGAACAACGGACAACGGCAAGGAGGCCACAGATGACACGGATGAACACAGATGCGGCGGACGGCCAACGGCAAAGGCGCGTGTGGCGGCGAACACCGGCTGCGCAAGGTCGTCCAACAACGTCCGCCGCCTATCGCGGGGTTCCGACGAGGCGGCCTTTGCTGACGGCGTAGATGTCGTCGGTGACCATCTGGAAGGAGACGGCGCGGCCTTCGGCTTTGGCGCGGCGGGCGAGGGCTTCGCGATGGACGGACTTGATGGATTCGTCAAAGGGCAGGCGGCCGAATTCGAAGATGCGGACGGCGCCGTTGGTGTCGCGCACGGGCACGACCGCGCCGTGGGCCTGTTTGCTGGGCGCGAAGGGGACGTCGAGGACGCCGGCCTGGAAGGCGCGCGGCACGCCCTGGGCGAGGTCGCCATCGCCGAGTTCCAAGGTCTTTTCAATGAGGGTTCGCGTTTCGCGCTCGATCTGGGCGGCTTCGGCGTCGATGAGGGGCGATTCGAGGACGGGCTGTCGGGCGAGGAGGTTGAGGGTCTGGCGCGTGGAGCGGAGACCGGCGATGTTGGCTTCGGCGGTGGGGACGCCCATGGCTTCGTGCGGGGTTTTGGTGATGACTTTGGTGGCGTGGGACAGGCCGGCGACCACGGAACCCCAGGCGATGACGCCGAACGCGCGGTCTTCTTCGGGCGGGAAGCCGCCCATCCACTGGTGGAACGCGGTGGACACGGCGATGCCCTGGTGGCCGAAGCGGGCGAGGTACTCGGCGAAGAGCTTGCGGAGCACGCGCACGGCGGCGATGTCCTGGAAGAGGTTGCCGCACTGGCCGTAGCCGAGGGTGAGGCATTTGACGCCCTGGCGGGCGGCGAGGAGACCCTCGATGACGCCGACGGCGTTGACGATGCACGGCGGGACCAGGGTTCCGGTGAGGGGGCCGAAAGGCTCGCGGTTGATGATGACTCCGCGTTCGGCGTAGAGGCCGACGAGACGGTCCACGTATTGCCAGTGAAGGAGGCTGCGTTCGAGGGGGACGTTCTTGGCGTAGGGGATGTTGTAAGAGACGCCGCCGCCTTCGAAGGCGGTGAATCCAGCGGCGAGGCTGATCTCGCAGAGCAGGCGGGCATCGGGGGTGCCGTGCCGCACCTGGACGGGCTTGGCCATGGCCTCGGTCACTTCGCGCGAGGTCCTGACGCCGTGGTTGACCACAGGGAAGCCGTTGAGGAGAGAGCGGTTCTCTTGGCGGCTCTCGACAATGCCGCTCTCCGCTTCGGCGTAGCGGTTCTGGCGGGTGTAGCTGTCTATGGTGGTGGGGAGGAGGTCGGCTTCGCCTTCGTCCTGGAGGCGCTTGAGCAGGCGGATGTGGTCGCGCGGGAGGCACACGCCGGCGCGGGGTTGCGTGAGGGTGAGGCGGGCGGCTTCGGCCTTGCGGAGAGCTTCGCTGAAGCGTTTCTGAGCGGGGATGGCGGCTTGGTAGGCGATGCTGGCTTCGAGGTCGGCGGCCTCGGCGCCTGTGCTCCACGAGGCCAGAACCTCTGGGCGGCTGGCCATAAACTCATCCAGGTCAAGCTTGCGGTCTTCGAGCTTCATGTCAGTCTCCAAGCGGGTTGAGCGTCACGCCACAG
>CAYYEE010000304.1:0-5813 GCA_964470775.1 uncultured Planctomycetota bacterium
GCACCATCGACGCCGACTACCGCGGCGAAGTGGGCGTCATCCTCGTCAACCTCGGACACCAGAGCTTCGTCATCAATCGGGGCGAACGCATCGCGCAGATGATCATCCAAAGCGTCGCCCGCGCCGAATGGACGCTCGTCGCCAAACTCGAAGAGACGAGCCGCTCCACCGGCGGGTTCGGCAGCACCGGCCGCTGACCCCGCGGCCGCGTCCACGCAGCCCACACAGGGTCCTCACCCGCGCCGCGCGCCCCAGCGCCTTGACGCCCACCACGGCTCGGTTATAATGAGCTTCTTTGGGCGCTGTCGTGTCTCGTTCCGCGGTTAGGAGCCTGTCCCATGCCGGACCCCACTGTCGCCTACTTCCGGGGGAAGTTCGTCCCCCTCGACCAAGCCACTGTCAGCGTGCGCTGCAAAGCCCTGAACTACGGACTGGGCGTGTTCGAGGGGATTCGCGGCTACTGGAACGCCAGCCACAACCAGCTCTACGTCTTCCGTCTGCGCGAGCACTTCGAGCGCCTCCGCAAGTCCTGCCTCATCTGCCGCCTTCCGCTCAGCCACACGGTAGACGAGCTCATCGAGATCACCTGCGAGCTTCTCCGCCGCAACGAGCACCGCGAAGACGTCTACGTCCGCCCCCTGGTCTACGTCGCCACCGAACTCCTGGCCCCCGCTCTGCCCACGGACCCCGCCGAAGTGGACACCACGCTCTGGACCCTGCCCCTCAGGAACTATTTCCACGGCCAGGCCCTTACCGCCCATGTCACCTCCTGGCGCCGCGTCTCCGACAACATGATCCCCGCCCGCGCCAAACCCACGGGCGCCTACCTCAACTCCGCCCTGGCCCGCGCCGAAGCCCACGAAGCGAAGTGCGACGAAGCCATCTTCCTTACCAATGACGGCTACGTCTCCGAAGGCAGCGCCGAGCACCTCTTCCTCGTCCTCGACGGCAAGCTCGTCACCAGCACCGCTCAGGACGACAACCTCGACGGCATCACCCGCCGGACCATCCTCGAGATCGCCGCCAAGGAACTGGGGATCGAGACCGTGGCGCGCCGCGTCAGCCGCACCGAACTCTACATCGCGGACGAGGCCTTCTTCTGCGGCACCGGCGCCGAAGTCGTGCCCGTTGTCTCCATTGACCATCGCGCCGTGGGCAACGGCGAGCAAGGCCCCGTCACGACCGCCATCTGCGAACTCTACCGCCGCGTCGTCCACAACGAAGTCCCCAAGTACAGCGCCTGGTGCCATCCCGTCTACAAGTAGACTCGCCCCCGCGTCACCCCAACAGGGCGGGCCGGTTCTCCGGTCCGCCCTTTCTGTTCCCGCACGCCCTGCCCGCTCAACTCTGCCCGTCCGTCCCGTGGGTCCTGGCCGTCCCGCAGCCGTCAAATCCAGAACACCCGGTTCCCCTGCATGCCCGTGAAGGTGTCGATCGCCAGCCAGAGCCCGGCCGCGAAGAACTGGCCCAGCACGAAGCCGAGGAACATGGGCCGGAACGCCTGAAACACCTTTGGGCCGCCGTAGCGCAGCAGCAGGCCCTTGACCAGCCACGCCAGGAACACGCTGAACCACAGCCGGTCCATGAGCCAGATGCCCGCCAGCGGGAAGCCGGCCGGCGCCAGCGGCCACCACAGGAACCGATTGCGCAGGAACATGAGCGCGGCCATCATCGCGGCGCCGATGCCCGTGTGCCAGAGGCCCGCGACCTGCGGACCCGGTGTCGTGAGCATGAGCCGCGACACGTACTGCCAGGGGGCCTTGGCGAAGTCCGTCAGGTACGGATAGCCGAAATTCACCGCGCCCATGCCGTAGGCGTTGCTCAACAGCATCCAGATGCCGCCCACAGACGCGGCCACGATGGACAGCAGCATGGCCAAAAACGCGCGGCGCTTGCGGCCGGAAGTCTCGTCCAGAAGCCGCAGACCGTGCGCCGCCGACGCCATCACCGACACCCGCGCCGCTCCGGCCCACAAGAAAGTCGGTCCCAGAGCCGCCAGCGCGTCCGCGGAGAAGGCGTTCGCGCCCACGGTGGACGTCACCACGCACGGCGCGGACATGGGCCCCACCGCGTTCGACAGGCCCACCTCGGACACGATGCGCGTCATGCCCAGGAACAGGATCATCGCCGCGGCTAGAATCAGGAGCCCCGCCCACCAAGGCACGCCCACGGCCACCAGCCACGCCTCCACGGCGGCCAGCCCCGCCAACCCCAGCCACACCGCCGCGGAATACGACATGACCTCCCCGCTGTCGTCCACATCAGGCGCGCGTCCCACGGCCTTGCGCAGCGCGTCCCACAGGCCCCTGCGCGCGCTCCACAGGCCGCACGCCACGAACACGATCATCGCGCCCATACCCAAGTGCGACAGCAGGGCCCCGCGGTTCGTGCCGTAGAGCAGGTCCTCCGCTGACTCCGCGCCCAGGTGCTTCAGAACGCCCCGCGCCGCCACGGCCATCAGCGCAAAGACCCACAGGCTCAGCGCCAGGTCCTTGCGGATGAGGTACGCGAAGCCCACCATGACGAAGCTGAGGTTGAACCGGATGAGCAGCGAGTCGTGGAACAGTGTCGTGCTGCCGGACAGGTTGATCCTGGGCACGCTCTGGAAGTAGGCGGCCAGGCCGTTGAGGCTGGTCACGACCACCGGCGCCGCGAAACCGAGCCACATGAGCCAGTTGTCCCAGAACCCTTTGCCTTGCGCCGGCCGCTGCTCCACCATGGCCAGCGGCAGATGGGCCATGGGGTAAGCCAGACGCTCGCGCTCAACCCATTGCTTGCGCAGCAGCGTCATGGCCGCGATCATCACCACCGACAGCGCCAGCGTCAGCCCGGTCCACGAAACCACGGGCCAAAGCCACGCGTCCCAGTCCTGCCACGGCCCGCCAGCCACGCCGTCGTAGAACCGCTTGGCCACGCCGGGGTCGCGCGGGGCCACCCATGCGGGCACGCGGCCGCCGAAGAGCCGCTCCCACCGGTTCTCCGGCGAGGCGTAGTAGGTGACGGCCAAAATGGAGGGGATGACGGTGGTGGTGAAGCCGATGGCCGAAACGGCGCCCGCGCACAGCAGCATGACATAGACCGCGATCAACTCGCCCCGCCCCATCGCCAACGAGAACCCCGTTAAACCGCCCAGCGTCTGCACGGCGAATCCCGCCGCGGCCAGCGCCAGCAGCGTCTGCACGATGCTTGTCGAGAACCCCCAACCCAGCGCGCCACGCTGGCCGAAGACAAGACCCAACACGGCCAGAGCGCACACGCCGCCGGCCAGCCACGGCCGGCGGCTGGTCAACTTGAGCAGCGGGTTGAGGCCCGCCACGACCGCAAGGAAGAGGACGATGGCGCCGGACAGGCTGTAGTCCTGGGCCAAGTCGGAAGACTGGATGGACACGCTGTGCACGGCCAGAGCGCCCAAGAAGAACGACAACGCCAGCCCCACGCCAAAGGTCCGCCACGTTAACGCGTTGTCTGCGCCATTCACCACGCCCATGTCCGGCGCGGTCTCGGTTCCACGACTCGCCATGCCATTCCTCCGCCTGCGCCAGACGCCCGCGCGCCAACAAGCCTCTCTCCGGCCCGGTCCTGAGGGAACCTGTCTCGAACCCTCAGCATTGCGCCATTCTCCTCACCGATGCCACGCCAGCCCCTGCGAGAAAGAGTCTTATCTATTTACAAATAAAATGGTTATGCATGACCCTCATGCGATGCCCCCGATTCGAACGCTCAAGACCCTAAGAGAAGGCCATTCAGAGGAGGGGACTCTCGCGATTTTCAGCTTGACATTGACACACAGTATCACCTATGATTCAATGTGTCAACACAAAACTCAGTAGCGCGTATGCGGAGAAGACAGCACACCGTGTCCACCGCAACCACAACTCGCCGCATCAACCCTTCTGAGGTAGTCGCGGACCTCTTGCGCAAGGACATGGCGGCAAGACGGCTGCATCCCCACGACCGGCTGCCCACCGTGCGCGCCCTCAGCCGCGACCACGGCGTAGCCGTCAACACGGTTCGCAAGGCTCTGGGCATTCTGGAGAAGGAGGGACTTCTCTACCGGCGCGAAGGCAACGGCACGTTCGTCCACCCCCAAGCCGGCCGTCCTCAACATGTCAACTTGGCCAGCGGCCTCAAGTGCATCACCATCGTCCACAGCCCGCGCGCCTATCGCCCCGGAGTGTACGAACGCGACGTGCGCCTCCTGGTCGGTTATACGCAGGCCGTGGAAGCCGCGAACCTGCGCATGAGATTCGCCGTTTGGAGCGGCGCCGACGACGCGCACTGCGGCCACGTGCTCTCGGCCAACTACTCGCACCGCGAGCAGGGCTGCATCCTTTTCGACGCCTTCTCGCCCCGGCTCATGAACTGGCTGGCCGAACACGACATCCCCTTCATCGTCCAGTCCAACGCAACCTATGACCGCGCCAGCCTCCCCCCCCACCACAGCATCATCATTGACAAGACCGGCGCCGGCTACGCGGCTACGCGCTACCTGATCCGCCAGGGACACCGTCTGATCGGCTTCATCGGGTCGATCCTGCAGGGCGGCGTCCCCAACCCCCTCCAGGAAGGCCGCATGGCCGCGCTCAAAGGCTGCGGCTTGGAGGACCGGCCCAACCACTCCATCGAGACCTTCTCCGAAGACGCGGCCGAGAGCATTCCCGCCATCCGGGCCTACCTCTCCCAGCCCAACCGCCCCACAGCCGTCCTCGCGGGCAACGACCCCATCGCCGCCACCATCATCGGCGTGGCCGCGGAACTAGGCATCCGCGTCCCACACGACCTCAGCGTCTTCGGCTACAACAACGACCCCATTGCCGCAACCGCGCCCATCCCCATCACCACTTACGACCAGCCCCGTGAGCGCGCTGGCAGCGGCGCCGTCGAGCTGCTCTGCGAAGTGGCGGAGAATCGCCCCGCGACCTTCGTCAGCCGCATTCTGGAATGTCAGCTCGTCGTTCGCAAAAGCGTAGCCCCCTGGCCGCCGCCCCCTTCACAACCAGAGGGAGCTTCTTGAGCATGTGAGGGACAGCCGTCTAAGCAAGGAGGGTCGACGGATGCGGACCCCGTGGATTTGTCTCCGGTCAATGGCGTTCACGCTCATCGAGTTGCTGGTCGTCGTGGCCATCATCGCCATCCTCGCCGCGATGCTCCTGCCCGCTCTCTCCGCCGCGCGCGAAAAGGCCCGCCGCGCCTCCTGCATGACGAACATCAAGCAGGCCGGCACAGGCCTCTTCGCCTACGCCAGCGACTACAGCGGCTACTTCCCGAGCTGGCCCGGCGTGGGCTTCGACCTGCCCCAGCATCCGCAGTATGAAGCCGGCCTCTACCGCGACGACCGCCTGGGCACGGTAACCCAGACCCAGTCTGTCCCCAACTCCATTGGAGCCACGGCCTACAAAGACGCCAACAACCCCGGCGGCGTGGCCTGCTTCCGCAGCCTGGCCGTCTACGCCGCAGACCCCGGCGCCATCGCCGTGGCCAACAAGGACAAACCCGGCGTCAAACCCGACGGCGTTAACCGCCGCATGGCTCCCGTCAATCTGGGCTATCTCCTTGACGGCGGCTATGTCGGCGACTGGACCGTCTTCTATTGCCCCTCCGGCGCCGGCGCCCAATCGTGGGGCGACCCCAAGAACAAGGCCTGTTACGGCGGCTGGGGCAGCCTGCAGAATATAGCCCAGGTCCGCCGCGCCGTCATGAACTCCAGCAAGCCCTCCGCGGGCAGCCGCGCTCTGTTCTACGGCGACTTCAGCTACGCGAACTGGGGCCAGTACTGCGACGAGTACGGCAAGTGGGGATGGATCATGGCCGCG
>CAYYEE010000305.1:0-5756 GCA_964470775.1 uncultured Planctomycetota bacterium
GCGGGGGGCTGGGCGGCGGAGGGGCGGGCAAGGGCGGCCAGGACGCAGGCGAGGATGAGCAGGTTGCTGCGCATGAGGTGGACTCCTGTTAACAGGGCGTTGGGGGCATTGTAGCCGGGATGGAGGCCGGCCGCCAAGGGGGCGGGCGCGGGAGGTATGGGAAGCAGGGGAGATATGGGGTATGATGGACAGATGCCCCGGCGGGTCGGGCGCGGGAAGCCACACTATCAAGAGGGAAGGGCGGAGCATGGAGTTCACAGCCGAGAGGATCGCGGGAGGGATGGTGATCCGCCTGTTCGGCAAGCTGGACGTGGAGGCGGGTCCGGCGCTGGAGAGCATCCTGAAAGCGTCGCTGGACACCAAGGCGGACCGCTTGATCGTGGACATGAAGGCCGTGACGTACGTCACGAGCGTGTGTCTGCGCGTTTTGCTGGCCGCGGCCAAGCGCGTGCGGCAGGAAGAGCGGTTCATGGAGCTGATCCGCATGCAGCCCGAGGTGCGGCGGCTGCTGCTGGTGGTGGGTCTGGGCGATTTGCTGCCTTTGGGCGAAGGGTCGATGCAGATCGCGGATATCTTGAAGCAGCGCAACGCCTACAACGATCTGGCGCTGCGCAACGCGCGGCACTTTCTGGGCGAGATGTTCGCGGCCATGGGCGTCAAGAAAGACCGGGCCGAGCAGACGGTGGAGCGGGTGTTCGACACCATCCAGTCCGTGGGGCCGCTGGGCGAAATCGAGGCGTCTTTGAAGAAACTGCTGGCGGGCCTGAACATTCCGGCCGACCGTCTGCGCCAGGCGCATGAAGACCGCGCCAAGCTGCTCCACGGGCAGATCGAGCCCTACGTGGGGCCGGGGAGCATCTTGGACGTGGGGGCCGGGGACGGGCTGGTGGGCAAGACGTTCGCCAGCGAGGGCCGGCTGGTGGAGCTGCTGGACGTGGCGGACCGCAACGAGAGCGGGCTGCCCCTGGAGGTCTATGACGGCCGCAAGATGCCCTTCCCGGACAAGTCTTTCGACTACGCGCTGATGATCTCCATGCTGCACCACTGCGATGACCCGGCGCAGGTGCTGCGCGAGGCGCGGCGCGTGACGCGGCGGCGGGTGATCGTGAACGAGCCGGTCTATCTGAATGAGCCGCAGCGGCGCTACAATATGTTTTTCGACTGGTTCATGACGCGCGTGGCCGGCGATTTCAAGGGCACGCCCTGCAACTTCAACTCGCCGGAGGGATGGGAGCACGTCTTCCGCGAGCTGGGCTATCGCGTGGCGGCGAGCGTGGATATCGGGCTGGACATGCCGGTGTCGCCCGAGTATCACTGGCTGTACGCTTTGGATGTGGACCCCGGATAATGGAGGGACGGCCATGATCCTGGTGGTGGACGACGACTTGCAGGTGGCGACCTTCCTGACGGACGCGCTGTCGGGCGAGGGGTATGAGGTGATGTGGGCGGAGGACGGGGTGCAGGCCTATGATCTGGCGCGGCGGCCGGAGTGCAAGCTGATGCTGCTGGATTTGCAGATGCCGCGCATCAACGGGGTGGAGCTGCTGCTGGCCATGAAGTCGGATGGGATTATGGTTCCGACCATTGTCATGACCGGCCTGACGGACATGCGCGAGTCGGAGGCGCTGCGTCTGCCGAGCGTGCGGGCGTTCCTGCGCAAGCCGTTCAGTTTCGCCACGCTGGAATCGCTGGTTCGCGACGTGCTGGGCAAGCCGGCCAAGCCGGGGCCGGGGTGAACGGGAAGGGGGTTCTCGGGCTCCGGGTTTTGGGGCGTGGGAACGGCGACGGCGGGAACGGCAAACGGCGATTGAAACGGCGACGGCGTTCGGGGAGTCTGGTGAAACTCGACGGGCGCCGGCCAGGATCGGCGCCCGTGCGCTCAGGAGTCTGAGAGCGAAGACTACTGCGGCGGCTTGTCCAGGGGAGGGGTGTCGCTGCTGATGTAGAAGTAGATGCCGCTGGGGACCTGGGTTTCCAGCTTGTAGGCGCCGGCCGGGGCTTGGGCGGGGGCGGAGAGGGTGAAGGCGTCGAGGCCGCCCATGGTGATCTTGTACTCGGCGGCGGGTTTGCCGTCCGGGGCGAGAAGGCGGGCCGAGCCTTCGATGGCCTTGGCGCTGACGCGATAGCCGCCGCTCTGGTTGAGGTGGACGGCGAGGGGTTTGCCGGGTTGCTTGACGAAGTAGCGGGCGCCCGTGGCGATGGATGAGGCGGGCCGGGGCTCGTCGAGGGGGTCGAGGCCGAGTTTGGCGAGCTGGGTGAGGACAAAGGGGATTTCGTAGAATGAGGTGGAGTGGTCGCAGTGGCGCATGTAGAGCTTGAAGGAACTCAGGCCGCGATCGATGTAGGAGCGGTCGCCGGTGAGATAGTAGCAGTAGGCGAGGTCGGCGAAGTCGCCGTGGCAGCGGCTGTCCTTGAAGTCGCGGATGTAGCCGAAGACCTTGCCCTGGCCTGAGTCCACGCAGGTCTTCTCGACTTCGTCGAGCCAGAGGCGGACCATGGGGACGAGCTTTTCGGCGACGGCGGGGTCGCCGGAGAGCTGGTGATAGTCGCGGATGAAGTGGGTGATGGTGTACCAGGGCGACATGAGGGCTTCGGTCTGGCCCGCGACTTTGGGGACGACTTCGTTGCGGTGGTCAAAGAAGTACTGGACGGAGTCGAGGACGCGCTTGCGGTATTCCTCGCGGCCGGTGGCGCGGTAGAGGTGGACGAGGTCAATGTACTTCCAGTTGTCGCGGCCCCATTGGGGGTGGGGCTGGAGGGCGGTGATGTAGTCGCCGGAGAGGAGGGCGGTCTCGAGGGAGTAGCGGTCGCCGGTGAACATGTAGTGGGCGATGGTCCCGATGATCCATCCGTGGCCGCTGATGTTCACGGTGCCGCCGTAGCACTTGCCGCGCTTTTCCGGGGCCTTGGTGGTGGGGAGGGCGGGGTAGAAGCCGGCGTTCTGGGAGTGGTAATAGCTGTGACGGCGGACGCCGCCGGCGCGGGGGGGCTGGTCGCCGAGGTAGTAGAAGGTGGCGTCGCGGAGCTTGGCGTCTTTGGCGCATTCGGCGGCGAGGCGTTCGGGGACATAGCCGGGCATGATCCACTGGCCGTAGTCCCACTGTCCCTGGTTGAGGCCGCCGTGGCTGGTGTCCACGTCGCGGAAGTGGTTGATGCAGCGTTCGAACTGGTCGAAGTATTTGCGCTCGCCGGTGCGGATGAATTCGATGAAGAGGCCGTAGTCAATGGCGGTTTCCATGTTGAGCCACTGGCCGTTGCTGTAGAGCCGGTCGCCGAAGTTCATCATGCCGAAGAGCACGTCGCCGCCGGACGCGGCCGGGTCCCAGTAGCGGTCCAGGATGTTTTGCGTGCGCTCTTCAAAGAGGCGGAACTTGCCGCTCTGGCGGGGCCAGAGGGCTCCCCACACCTTGCTGTCGCACATCCACTGCGCCGTGGGGAAGTAGAGAGGCGGGGCGTCCACGGCGGCGGCGGCTTGGAGGCCGGCGGCCGGGGCGCCGGATTTGTGGAAGGAGAGGAAGAAGGTGTGCGTCTTGGCCATGCCGACCTGGAGGTGGAGGGGTTTGGGCAGAGGGGGATAGGCGAAGAGGCGGAGCTTGTCCGGGGCGAGGGCGAAGCCTTTGGGGTGGAGCTGCCACATCCAGCGGACGCCTGCGGCAAGCGCCCAGGGTTTGCCTTGGGGCTCGACGCGGAGCCAGTGGGCGGCCTTCTGTTCGGAGCGGGCCTTTTGGCCGTTGATTGTCCAATCCGCGTTCCAGGTCTTGTGGCGTTCGTCGCGTTCCCACAGGCCGTCCTCTTCGGGCGAGCGCCACTTCTTGCGTTCGTCGAGGACTTTGTTGAGCCAGGCGGTGTCGTCGGCGTTGAAGCCCTTCTTGTAGATGCTGACGGGTTGTTCCGGGCCGAGCTGGGTGAAGGCGAGGGTGTCGGCGCTCTTGAGGTCAAAGGGGGCCTCTTTGCCGTCGGGCAGGCCGAACACGGCTCGGCGGGCGCCGGCGGGCAGGCCGACATCAAGCGAGATCGAGGCGGCGTCCACAAAGGGCTGGCCGTCGTTCTGGATGAAGGTGTAGTCCATCAGGACGGTGGGCGAGCCAGCGGCGAAATAGAGGCGCAGGATGTACTGGAGCTTGGTCTTGCCGCCCGGCTGGGCGAAGCGGCCGTGGAAGGCGATCACGGCGCGGACCGGGCCCGCTTCTTCGATCTCGACCTTCTCGGGAGGCGCGGCTTCGGTGGCGAAGTCCTCGACGTGGAGGCCGCCGGGAACGGCGACGATTTCTTCAGGGTCGAACTTGCCGTCGCCGTTGGCGTCGAAGGATATCTCCTCAAAGAGGCGGAAGCGTTTGGCGTCGAGGACGCAGCGCAGCGCGCCGGTGTTGACGGTGATGCGGCTGCCTTGGCGCTGGGCCAGGGCCGCGGCCGGGGCGGGCGCGGCAGGGCCGCCGTAGACGAGGCGGTACTGGTTCACGGCTGGGTCGGCGATGAAGCTGGTCTGGAGGACCTGCACGCTTTTATCGCGCGCCCACCAGCGGCTTTGGACGGTGAACTGGGCGGGGACGGGGGCGCCTTTGGGGTCCACGAGGGTCACGCCCGCGGCGTCCTTGAGTTCGCCCCAGGGCAAGGGGACGCCGAGGGTGACGGGCCAGGGGATGGTGACGTTGTTGGGGTTGCTGAGGTTGAGGGGGATTTCCTTGGCGGCGAGGGGGGCGGCCAGAATGGAGGCGAGGGCGATGGCGCGGAGGAAGCGCATGGGCGGGCCTTTCTGTGTGGGAAAAGACGGCAAGGACGACTGAGACGAAAAGGACGGCGGCGGGCGGGACGCCCGCGCTCGGCCGAGGGCGGACGGGCGTTGTTTCGTCTGGCGCCCGGGGGTCAATAGAGCCAGGTGTCGGCGTCGAATCCCGCGGCTACGTCAAACTCGTGGAAGGTGATGAAGTAGAGGTTGTTGGGAACGTCGTACCACAGGGGCGCCAGTCCCATGGCGCTGTAGTAGTTGCTGCCCGTGCCTTTGTAGTCGCGCCAGGCGATGCGCCGTTGGGGGTCGCCGTACCAGGCGGTGTGGCCGTCGCCGTAGAGGACGTTGTAGCCGTCCTTGTGGGCATAGACGCCGGCGCCGACGTTAAAGGGGGCTTGGGTTGTCTGGCTTGTGGAGTACCAGTGGCCGAAGACGTCGGAAGCGAGGGCGCGGCCGGAAAGGGAGCGGAGGGTCTTGAAGGGCGGGCGGCCCAGGAGTCGCTGCCAGTCGGTGGTGAGGTTGAAGTCCACTTTGGGTTTGACGCCGGGGATGTAGGCCAACTGGCCTGTATCAATGCTGCCGGACGTGCTGAAGCCAGCCTGGGCGATGGCGGCGCCGCGGTAGGCGTAGTGGCTCCACATCATGGAGGGCATGTGGTTGTTCTGAATGAAGTTGTTGTTGTAGGGGTATGTGCCGCGGCAGTTGTCGAGCGTGGCGGCGCGGTAGTTGCCATGGGTGAGGGCCTTGCCGTCGCTGCCGCCGAGCGTGGCGAGGTTGCGGACCTGGGTGATGCCGCAGGACCAATCGGGCGCCCAGGTGCGCTTGAGGCCTTCGGTGGAGCCGCAGTACATGGACTTGAGGTCGGCCAGGTAGCCGCCGACAGCAAGGTAGCCCATGCCGATGGGCGAGGCGTTGAGCGCGCCGGCGCCTTGGGTCCATGTGGAGTTGGACTGGCTGCGCCCGCCTACGGCGATGGTGTGGGACTGGACCTGGCCTTGGTAGTACCAGATGCCCACATTCCAGGTGTTGG
>CAYYEE010000306.1:0-5744 GCA_964470775.1 uncultured Planctomycetota bacterium
CTCTCCGCCGTCCTCGCGATTGCCTTGGTCCCGCTTGTCCGCCACAAACACGCCGCTCCCCTGCACGGCCACCAGCGCGCCTTCGTGGATCAGCGCGTCGAGCGCCTTGAGCACCGGCGCCCGGCTGACCCCGAACGTCTCGCACAGCTCCCGGTGCGAAGGAATGCGCGAGCCTGGGGCGTAGTCGCCGCAGGCAATGGCCTCGCGAATGAAAGTCACTATCTTCTGATAGGGGTACTCAGTTGTCATTATGGGTCGCCTACACAAATCCACTTGTAATTATATGTTTGTCATGTTATCATGTCAAGTTAATTCAGATGACTCAATTCACCTGCCCCCCAAGCCCCCGTCGGAGGACCTTCCGGGAATGCCACCCAAAACCCTTCACCTCGTGCCGCAGTTCCATTATGACGTGGAATTCCTGCTCCCGCTGGAACCTTATCTGGAGGCGTGTTACGAGAACCTGCTGGAAGCGCATCGTCTCCTGACGCTCTACCCGGACTACACCTATCTAGTGGAGCAGGTGTTTCTGATGGAGAGCTTTCTGGCCGAGTACCCCTCGCTTCTGCCCGACTTCAAGAAGGCAGCGGCCGAGGGGCGCTTCGAAATGGCCTCGGGCATGTACACCATGGCGGACCAAAACATGCCTTCCGGCGAGTCGCTCATCCGGCAGCTTGTGGTAGGCAAACGCTGGTGCCAGGAAACGCTGGGGCTTTCGCCTCGCGTGTTTAACGCGGGCGACTGCACCGGCGCGGGCGCCCAGTTCCCCCAGATCATGCGCCATTGCGGCTATGACAGCTACGTGTTCATGCGCGCTGTGGACGAGCCGACGCGCAAGGCGGAAATCCTATGGCGCGGACTGGACGGAAGCGAGGTCAACGCCTACTGGCTGGCCGCGGGCTACAGCGGGTGGATCCCCCCCATCTTCACGCCTATTCCCCCCGCCGACGGCCGCCGCGAAACGCCGGATGAGGCCGCGGGCAAGGTCTTGGCGCACGCGCTCAGCGACCACGCGCTCCTGCCGCATGGCGGCGATTTTGTCTATCCCAACGAGACGACGCCGGCAACGGTGGAGCGGTGGAATCGCGAACACACGGACTCGCGGATGGAGTTCTCCACGTTCGCGCGCGGCCTGGCCAAGATGGACTGGTCCAAGGCCGTGCCGTTTGCCGGCGAATGGAACCCTGACCGCACGGGCTGCTACTCGTCGCGCATCCGCATCAAGCAGGAGAACCGCGCGTGCGAGAGCCTGCTGCGCACGGCCGAGGCCGCCAGCGCGCTGGCCAGCCTGCGCCTTGGCATAGCGCCCGACAGCGACGGCCTGCTGCGCGCGTGGAAGATGACGTTCATCAACCAGTTCCACGACACCATCTGGGGTACGGTGTGCGACGACGCGCACAAGGCGGCGCTGAGCCGCGCCAAACGCGTGCGCGTGGTGACGCAGCGGCTGATCGAGCACCGGTTGAAAGCCCTCTATGACGCGCAGACGCCCGCCCCCAGGGGCCGCGCCTTGCTCGTGTTCAACCCGCTGCCCTGGCCGCGCACGGCGGACATTGCGCTCCCGGCCAATGGATCGGCTCTGGGGCAGAACCTGGCGGCCAGCCCGGACTTCGCGTTTGGGCAGACGTTGCGCGTGGAGCTGCCGGCGTGCGGATATCGCGTTGTCGAGGTGAAACCAGCGGCCGGCGCGGCGGCTTTCCGCGCGCTGCCCCGGCCCGGCGGCGGGGTCGATGTCGAGACGCCCATCTACCGCTGCGCCGTGGCGCCCAGCGGGGTCATCTCCAGCCTTGTCCGCAGACGCGACGGCCTGGAGTTCGTGGACACGGACCGGCCCTGGTTCAACGCCCTGTGCCTGCAAAGCGACCGCGGCGACCTGTGGCAGTACTACGAAGCGCCCATGAGCGACGGCGGCCCGCGCGGCTGGGCCAGCGAGATCGTGGACGACCCGTACCCCGAGGGCATCATCCTGTCCAAAAACGGCAGCCGCCGCATCGGCTGGGCCATGGACAACCGCCGGTCCGCGGCCGAAAGCATCGAGGTGGCGGAGAACTCGGGCGAGCGGCTCGCGCTCGTGGTCCGCGGCGCGTGGCGGCCCTACTGGCCCCATTTCCGCGAGTTCAAGATCGCCGGCGTCAACCTCGAATACGAGCTGCGCATCACTTTCCACGCCGGCTCGCCTCGCGTTGACTTCCACCTTCGCACGCATCACCTCCGCGGCGCGTGGTATCGCCTGCGCGCGGCGTTCTTTACGGACATGCGGCAGGAGAAGGCGCTGCACGAGATTCCGTTTGGCCGGTGGCAGCGGCCCGCCGGCGAGTTCGCGGCGCAGAACTACATGGCGCTGGCGGGCAAGGACAAGGGGCTGGCCGTGCTCAATCGCGGCCTGCCCGGCAACAACACCACCGACGGCGTCATGATGCTCGCGCTCATGCGCTCCGTGGACATCGGCATCCGCGTGGACTCCGGCATGGCGCTGGAAAAAGGCTCGCGCCACGTGTTCGACTACGCCATCATCCCCTTTGGCGGCGAGAAGGAACTGGCCGCCATGAACCTGGCGCGCGAAGGCGCGGAGTTCGCCAATCCGCCCTATGTCTACGAGCCCCACCCCGACCGCCTGCCGCTCAAGGCGAGCGCGCCCTGCCCGGCCAGCGACGAATTGCTGCGCGTGGAGCCGGCCTCGGTGGTGTGCACGGCCGTGTATCCGGAGAACGGACGCATCATCGCGCGTCTGTACGAGAGCGAAGGCCGCGCCACGGCCGGCCGCATCGTGGCCGCGTTCGCCCTTGCCGGAGCGCGAGAGACGAACGCGCTTCTCGAAGGCGGACGCGAATTGGAGTCAGACAGCGGGAAAGTGGTGGTATCGTTCAGGCCCTTTGAGATCAAAACGATCGCCCTGACGCCGAAAACGTAGCCGCGCGTTGACAAAGGCCAAGCCGCCCCGGCGGACGCCCGGACGGCGCGAGTCCCTTTCCAACGGGCTATGGGTTTCTTACACCAACCGACGGCCGACAGGCATTGGTGTTCTGATGAAGGAGACGAAGGATGCATCATGTTCAAGCCGCTGGTCTGGCCGGGTTCGCCGCGCTCTTGTTGATGGCTCCCCTCTGCGCCGGGGCGGGCGGCGACGCCGTAGATAAGGCCCTGGACCTGGAGGCTCTTGCCATCGTCTGCCCGGAGAGGTCTGTTCTCCCTGTCATAGACGGCGCCATCTCCGACGCGGCATGGAAGACGGCCGCGGCGATTCGGACGGAGTATGAACTGGGCGGCCCCCAGCCGGTCCCGCACCCCAAACCCTCGACGTTTCTCCTCTGCTACAGCAGGAACGATCTCTACATCGCGGGCCAGATCACCGAGGCCGAAGGGTGGAAGCCGCCGGCCTCCCAGCCCGCCCGCGACAGCAAAGACCTATTCAATGACTGCGTGGAGGTCTTTCTGGCCCCGGACTTCGATCTCTCCCGCTACTGGCAATTCGTCATCGCCTCCTCCGGCGGCAGCGGCGACCTCCGCTATGGGCCGGACGTTGCGGGCCGCGAGAACGAGTGGAATCCCGAGTGGCGTCTGGCCGTGAAACCCGGCAAGGGCGGATGGAGCTTTGAGGCCGCGATTCCGTTTGCCGCGTTGGGGCAGAAGAGCGCCCCGCCGCCGGGCCACGTGTGGCGGCTCAAGATCGCCCGCCACGATCCCGCGCTTGGCCTCTATCACTTCCCATGGTCGCCTGTCAGAGACAACCACAGCCAGGCCCACTACGCCCCGCTCATATTCAAGACTCGCGACCTCATCGAAAACGGCTCCTTCAAGCAGCCGGGCCCGGCCGGCAAGCCGCCCCTGGGATGGGTGTTCTCCACCGCGCCCCAGGGCGAGAATCCTCCCCTGGGCAGCCTGGCCGTAGTCCGCGACGACGGCTTCCCCGCGGTGCGCGTGACCACGCAGGTCAGCAATCCCCGCGGCCTGGGGCCTGTGCTCCAGTCGGCGCCGGTCCAGCTTCAGGCCGGGTCCGACTACGAGCTTTCTTTCCGAGTGAAGGGCTCCGGCCTGCGCCTGCTGGCGCGCTATAACACCCACCTGGGCAAGACATACTCCGACGCGGCTATCACCTCAGCCTATGAGCCGCGCGTGGTCCGGTTCCACTGCGAGGACGCCCGCGAAACCACGTTCCGCTTCTGCCATGCGCCGGCGGTGGCCGGGGCCTGGTTCGACATCACCGACATCCGCCTCCTCCGCCAGCTCCGCGCCGCGCCGAGCCAGACGCCCATGGGCCGCGCCCACCCCATCCACCGCCTCCTGGCCCTTGCCGAGCGCAACACGTGGAACCCGCCGATGGATGAACTTAAAGCCGGGGCCGAGGCCCTGCCGCAGTCAGTGATCTATCGCGACACGGCTACCGGCGCGCGCGTCTATCGCCTGCTCGGGCCGCCCTACTGGGCGCGCCACGTCTACAGCTCCATGCCGCCTTGGAACGGCGACGGCTCGCTGGCGTGCGTGTCTTCGGCGCAGGTGGACGGCAAGAACCTGTGGCTTCTGGATATGCGCACGTGGCGGATGCGGCGCTCGCCCATCTACGCGGGCAGCCGCGTGTGGCATCCTTCGGAGCCGCGCCTTCTGCTCGTAAGCGGCAAGACGATCAAGTCGCTCGACACCACGACAGGCAAGGTGTCGGACTTCGTGACCGTGCCCAACGCGCCGTGCGCGTTGTGGTACGGCAGCGCCGACCGCAAGAAGCTGCTGGGCTGGGAAAACTGGCATGAAGGCAAGGCGCCGCGCTGCCGGCTGTGGCTGTTCGACATGACGGGAGGCGAGCACGCCAGCGTGGAGGCGCCCTACTGGATTCACGGCGCGTGGCTGACGAAGGGGGCGGACTACGCGTGCACGTTTGGCGTGGACGAGCCGGTTGAACTGCGCGGCAAGGCGTTGTTTGACGTGGACTGGAAAAACCGCCGCGTGACGCGCGTGACGGACGAGCGGACCGAGATCCCGCTCGGCTCGCACATGGCCTTCAGCCCTTCGGGCCGCTATCAGTGCGGCAGCGCGTTCATGGTGATGGACCTGGCCACGCGCAAGGTGTGGCGCGTGCCGGGCACGGACGCGCTCAACGCCAACCACACCTCGTGGGACGTGGAGGACGCGTGGTTCACGGCCAGCGGTCCCATGGGCAATTTCCGGGCAGGCGTCTTTGGCCGCAACTACGCCCAGCGCATCAACGTGGCCAACTCCGCGCTGCGCGGCGGGGACTACAACTCGGAAGAGCACTGCGTCTCCAGCCCGGACGGCACCAAACTGTGTTTTGCCACGAACATGCTTGGGAACAACGAATCTCACTGGGCCGTGATGCGCCTGCCAGAGCCGCCGCGCCAACTGCGCGCGGCGCGCGGCGCCGGCGGCGTGCGCCTTACGTGGCAGGCGCCGGCTCACGCGCGCGAGGTGGCGGGCTATGCGGTCTATCGCAGCAGCCGCAGCGGCGAGGGCTACACGCAGGTGGCCGGCCTGGTCAAGGGGCTCGAAGCCGTGGACGCCACGCTGCCCACGAGCGAGTCCGCGGCCTACGTCGTCTGCTCTGTCGAGCCCTCCGGCCTCGCAAGCCTGCCCAGCAACGAAGCCGTGGTCGCGGCCGAAGGCGTGGCGTGGAAAGGCCGGCGCTGGGTGTTTGCCGAAGCGGAGGACGGCGTCTTCTCGCCGAGCGTAACGGAGAGCTTTGACGCGGCGGGCGCGTCAGGCCTGCTGTGCGGCCTTGCGGCCGAGACAGCCCC
>CAYYEE010000307.1:0-5737 GCA_964470775.1 uncultured Planctomycetota bacterium
CTTCCTTGCTCCGCTTGGGTAAGAGTCTATTCGAGTTCCGCGCCCGTGGCCAGCTCCAGCCGGGCCAGGGCTTCCCGATAGCTTAAAAGTATTCCGGCGTACTCGATCCGGGTTTCAGTCAGCACGCGCCTGGCCTCCAGAAGGTCCAGGTAGGAGGCTTTGCCCTCGGTATAGCCGCGCTCGGCCGCCTGATATGCCTGTCCTGCCCCATCCAGCACACGGTCCCTGTACAGCAGCGCCTGCTCCTCGGCGAGATCGCGGAGATCGACAACAACCTCATCACCGGCGCCGCCCGCGAGGAGCAGGTCCGCCGCGACCTGGCCGCCGCCGAAACCGCGCGCCAGCGCATCGAAGCCGACATCGAGGCCGCCCAGGCCCGCCTCGCCGTCCAGCGCGAAGACGCCGCCCGCCTCCGCGACCAAGCCCACGAGCTCAAGCTTGAACTCGCCCGCCGCGAACAGCGGCTGGAAAGCCTGCGCCAGGCCGCCGCCTCCCACGAACGCGCCCAAGACGAAATCGAGCAGCAGATCGAAACCACCTCCTCGGCCATCGCCGCCTACGCCCGCAAGCGTGAAGAGTCCCAGGCGCAGATCACCGCCAGCCAGGACGAGGAGCGCCGCCTCGAAGCCGCCCACGCCGAACTCGCCGCCGAGCTCGAAAGCATCCTCGTCCGCCGCCAATCCGTCCGCGAAAGCCGCGCCACGGAGACCGCACGCTGCCAGACCCTCCGCGCCAGCCACGCCGACGCTACCAGCCGCCTCACATCCCTGCGCGTCGAAGAAAACCGCCACGCGCTCCAGATGCAGAACACGGAGGAAAAGCTCCAAGCCGCCTGGGGCGCCACCATCGCCCAGGTCGCCGAACTCGAAAAGCAGCGCCTCGCCTCAACCCCCCCGCCCGAACCCGGCGCATCGCCCCAGCCCGAACCCGACTGGAACGCTCTGGCCCAGGAAGCCGCCGAGCTCCAGCGCAAAATTCAGAGCATGGGCGGCGTCAACACCGACGCCTTGGCCGAGCAGGAGCAGATCGAGGCCGACCTCAAGTGGCAGATCGAGCAGCGCGCCGACCTTGAGGAAGCGGAAAAGCAGCTCCGGCAGATCATCCGCAAGATCAACCGCTTGTGCAAAGAGAAGTTCGAGGAAGCCTTCGCCAAAGTCGCCGAGAACTTCGCCGAGCTGTTCCGCAAGCTCTTCGGCGGTGGCAGCGCCGAGCTTCGCCTCATCCAGCAGGAAGGCGAAGACATCCTCGACGCCGGCATCGACATCATAGCCCGCCCGCCCGGCAAAGAGCCCAAGTCCATCATCCAGCTCTCCGGCGGCGAGCAGACCATGACCACCATCGCCCTGGTCTTCGCCATCTTCAAGTGGAAGCCCAGCCCCTTCTGCATCCTCGACGAGGTCGACGCCGCCCTGGACGAGGCCAACATCGACCGTTTCTGCGCCATGGTCAAGGAGTTCCTCAACTTTTCCCAGTTCATCGTCATCACACACTCTAAACGGACCATGGGCTTGGCCGATACTCTCTATGGCGTCACTATGATGGAGCAAGGCGTCTCCACCAAGCTCGCCGTCAAGATGGAGGAAGCCGCCAAGCTGGTGGCGTAGCCTCGCGCGCCCAGGCCGGCCGTGCCCGCGCGCCGTCATCGTTTCCGCGTCCCTTCCGCCCCTGTCCGCCGCTTGTGCCCGGCCGCCACTCAGCCCGAACTCCGCCCATGAAATCCAGGGCCTTTTTCATCACCATCATCCTGCTGGGTCTGGTGGTCATCATTGTCCTTGACCGCCAGATCACGGCCCGCTTTCGCGAAAGCCTCCACGCCTCCCTGGAACAGGCCGGCAACTTCCTGGCCGAAGAGCTCCGCCGCCACGTCGAAGAACGCGCCATTGCCGCCCGCGCCATCGCCTGGTCCGCCAGCGCCGCCAGCCCCGCCGCCTTCGGCCGCATCGCCTCCGACCTCGCCGGCAAGAGCGCCTGGCTCCAATGGGCCGTCCTCGCCACCGACGAACTCACCACCCTTGCCTCCTGGGCGCCCGGCGCCGAACCAGGCCCGCCCCCCGACCTGCCCCGCGTCCCGGCCCTCCAAGACGCCCTGTCGCGCCTCGAAGCCGGCCCCGCCGCCGTCGGCGGCGGCCTCTACGATGGCGCCGCCTCGTTCGCCTACGTCTGCCGCGTGCCCGGCGCCTCCAAGCTCGTCATCCTCCTCTTCCACACCCGCTACCCCTTCGACCTCGAGATGAAAGCCTTCGCCGGGAGCTTCTTCTACGTCCGCATCCTCGACAGCGGCGGCCGCATCCTTGCCAGCCTCCGCGAAGCCGCGCCGGATCCCCCCTTCACCCAGATCATCCAGGTCCACGGCGTCAACTTCCGCATCGAAGCCGGCCCCATCGCCGAGGCCATCTCCTCCCTCGGCTTCCAGCGCTTCCTCATCTGGGCCGCCGGCTTTCTTGCCCTCATCGGCTGCATGGGCGCCCTCTTCTTCATCTCCAACACCCGCGCCGAGCTTGAGGAAAGCAACAAAATCCTCCAAACCCAGACCCGCCAGGCCCGCGAGCTCAACGAAAAGCTCATCGAGACCAACAAGGAGCTCGACGACTTCACCTACGTCGTCAGCCACGACCTCAAAGAGCCGCTCCGCGGCATCGAAGCCTTCACCGCCATTCTAGTCGAGGAATACGGCGCCAAGCTCGACGGCGAAGCCCACGAATACCTCCAGACCCTGCGCGCCTCGGCCAGCCGCATGAAAGACCTCATCAACGACCTCCTCAAGCTCTCCCGCATCGGACGCCGGCGCTACCCCGTCACCCCCGTTCCCTTCCGCGAGGTCGTTGACGAAGCCCTCCGCAATCTGGATTTCGCAATCAAACAAAAAAACGCTAGACTGGTTATAGCGCCCAACCTGCCCACCGTCTACGGCGAGCGCGTGCGTCTGGTGGAGGTCGTGCAGAACCTTGTGTCCAACGCCATCAAGTACTGCGACAAAACACAGCCGGTCGTGGAGATCGGCTGCCAGGACCAGGAAGACGCCTTTGTCTTCTACGTCAAGGACAACGGCATCGGCATCGAGGAGCGCTATTTCGACCGCATCTTCCAGATTTTCCAGCGGCTTCACCGGCAGGAAGAATACGAAGGCACCGGAGCAGGCCTGACCGTGTGCAAGCGCATCATCGAAAAACACGGCGGAGACATTTGGGTCGAATCCCAGGTGGGACAGGGCTCCGCATTCTTCTTCTCCCTGCCCAAAAACCGGCATAGGAGTGACTCAGAATCATGATCGCCATGTGTCACATCGAAGTTCTGCTTGTCGAAGACAGCCCCACCGACGTTGAAATCACCCGCCGCGCCCTGGACCGCGCCGGCGCCCCCGTCCGGCTCCATGTCGTGCGCGACGGCGAAGAAGCGCTCGACTTCCTCTATCACCGCGGACGCCACGCCGACGCCCCCCGCCCCCAGCTCATCCTCCTCGACCTCAACCTGCCCAAGATCCACGGCCACGAAGTCCTGCGCACCGTCAAACAGGACCCGGCCCTCAAAGTGATCCCCGTCATCGTCTTTTCCGCCTCCGAAGCCGACGAAGACGTGGAAAAAACCTACCGCCTCGGCGTCAACAGCTACTTCTCCAAACCCACCGAGTTCCTCGCCTACCGCCGCCTTCTTCACGACGTCGAGCGCTACTGGACCGAACTGGCCAAGCTGCCCGCTTGAGCCTCGGGGGACGCTATGAACACCCCAAGACCACGCATCCTGGTCGTCGAAGACAGCCCGTCGGACGCCCTCCTCGCCCGGCACGCTCTTCGCGACCAGTATGAAGTGGATCTCGCCCACGACGGCCGCGAAGCCATGGAGCGCCTCAAAGCGCAGCGCTATACCGTGGTCATCACCGACTTCCGCCTCCCCGACATGACCGGACTCGAAATCCTCGCCTGGATCCAGCGCGAACGCCTGTGCGTCCCCGTCATCGTCGCCTCCAGCCAGGGCTGCGAGCGCACCGCCGCCGACGCCCTCAAACAAGGGGCCTACGACTACGTCATCAAATCCGAAGACAGCATCAACTCCCTCCCCATCGTCGCCCGCCAGGCCCTTCGCCGCTTCGAGCTCGAACAGCGCAACCGCCTCCTCACGCAGATCGTTGAAAACGCCACCGACGCCATCATCACCGTGGACACCGATGGCATCGTCGTCACCGCCAACCAGGCCGTCCGCGCCCTCTTTGGATGGGCTCCGGAGGAAGCCGTCGGCCGGCCCGTCGCCACCCTCCTCGCCGCCGGCCCCGGCGGCCCCGGCATCGAGCCCGCCCTCGCCTCGTGCCGCGCCGGCGAGCCCTGGCGGGGAGAACTCTCCGGCCGCCGTCGCGACGGCTCCAGTTTCCCCATCCATCTCTCCGCCTCGCCCCTGCGCGGCGGCGGCGGCGACTGCCCCGTCATCGCCATCGTCTCCGACATCAGCGAACGCCGCAAGCTCATGGAAGAGCTCGAACGCCTCTCCATCACCGACGACCTCACCCGCCTTTACAACCACCGCTACTTCCGCGAGAAGTTCCGCTACGAATACCTCCGCGCCACCCGCTACCGCCAGCCCCTCAGCTGCATCATGGCCGACATCGACTTCTTCAAGACCGTCAACGACACCTACGGCCACCCCGCCGGCGACGAAGTCCTCAAAGCCGTCGCGGGCGCCATCCGCCGCGCCGTCCGCGACGTCGACATCGTCACCCGCTACGGCGGCGAGGAGTTCGCCGTCCTGCTCCCCAACACCTCCCCCGCCGGCGCGCGCTCCTGCGCCGAACACGTCTGGTCCGCCATCGGCGCCGCCTCCATCCGCCTCCCACAGGGCGTCATCCACATCACCGCCAGCGTCGGCGTCGCCACGCTCGACCGCTCCTGCCGCGCCGAAGAAGACCTCCTCCGCCACGCTGATCAGGCCCTCTACGCCGCCAAGCGCCGCGGACGCAACAACGTCTGCTCATGGAACGAACTCCAGGAAGAACCCACCCCCGGCGCCGCCCTCGGCGCCGCCGCCTCGGTCAACACCCTCCGCCGCGCCGTCAAGGATCTCGCCTTGCGGATGAAAACCCGCCAGCTCGAAGCCGCCCGCCCCATGGTGTTCTCCATCCTCGAAGCCAGCCCCAGCCTCCAGCGCCATGTCGCGCAGGTCATCGCCTACTCCGACCTCCTCGGCCGCGCCGCCGGCCTTGGCGCCGAGGACATCGAGACCGTCCGTTTCGCCGCGCTCTTCCACGACATCGGCAAGCTGGCCGTCCCCGACCGCATCCTCCTCAAGTCCGGCCCGCTCACCCCGGAAGAACGCCGCCACATGAACGAGCACATCCTCGTGGGCGAAGAGCTCGCCACCGAAATCGGCGTCCCCGAGCGCGAAGTCTCCATCATCCGCCACCACCACGAGCGCTTTGACGGCGAGGGCATTCCCGACGGCGTCCGCGGCGATCGCATCCCCCTCGGCTCCCGCATCATCGCCATCGCCGACGCCTACGAATCCATGACCGCCGGCCGCCCCTACCGCGCCGCTCTGGCCCCGGCCCAGGCCCTCGAAGAGATCCAGCGCTGCTCAGGCGCCCAGTTCGATCCAGCCCTCGTCCAGGCCTTCCACGCCGCTCTTCAGACCTCCTCTCTCGCCGCCGCCCCCTTCTCTGGCCACTAGTCGCCACAGCAAAGAGTTGACTTTGGCCCTGCCCGTTGAAAAAGACACTGCGTCGGCGGGGACATGGCGCCTCAGCCCGCCAACG
>CAYYEE010000308.1:0-5710 GCA_964470775.1 uncultured Planctomycetota bacterium
CCTCCCCCCCGAAGACTACGACACCCGCGTCCTGGGCCACGCCATCTTCTCCCCCACCCCCGGCCAAGACCTCGAAGCCCAATGCCTCGACCTCGCGGCCAAAGTCGAGGTAGCGTGGGAGTAGCCCTCACCCGCCTCCCATTCCTCCCATCCGCCCCCCCTACCCCTCCACCGCAAAAAACCTGCACGGCGCCTGCACCACACCCTCCATGCGCGCCGGAATAGCGCAGAAGCGGACGTAAGTCTGAGTCAACTGGTCCAGGTTGGCCGGCATGCACACCGTGCAAACGCCCCGGCGGAAAAGCTCGGGAAACACACCTTGCAGGTCAGGCCGCTTCTCGTAGATGTCGGACGCGAACAGGCGCAGCGGGTGGGACACGATCCATTGGATGGCGCTGGGCCCAAAATAGGGAATCGTCGCTTCGTCCACCTGCGCGCAGTCCTGATGGCCCAAGGCGTGGATCAACAGCGCCTGCCCCTTCACCTTCACGCCCGTGGCCCGCAACTCCTCGGCCGTCACCTCCCGGCCCCGGCCCTTGCGGTCGAGATGGATCACCGTGCCGTCCAGGACGAACAGGTCCTCCAGCGGCGCGTTGCCCGCGTGCTGGCCGTTGTCGAACTCCGCGATGTGCCCGGGAAAGTCAATGTACGTGCCGCTCATGCCGTCCATGTCGAAACGATGGCACAAGGCCGTGTACTTCTCGCCGCGGATGGACAAAGGAATGTTGTAGTCCCGCTTGTCCGCCACCGCGGCGGGAAAGGTGATGCTCCGGGTCAGGTCAATGACGCGCATAAAAGGCTCTCCGCAAAAGAAGACCGCCACGCCAAGGAGCATAGCCGCTGGCCGGAGGCGGGTCAACGTCGGTGGAGCCTGTTCTGGCCCTTACACGCCAACGGCGGACATGGTACGCTGGGAAAAGGAGAACGTTCGTTGAGATGAGTCCCAACGTCATGTCCCGCAAGTTCGGATGTCTCGAAGGCGCATTCCTCTTGGCCGCGCTGGCCGCGCTGGTCGTGGCCGCCGTGTTGTCCGTGGGCGTGGCCATCGGCGCAAAAACCATCCACGAACTCCTGGCCGAGAACAAAGTCCTGCGCCAGGCCCTGGCCAACCTGACGCGCGAAGACCAAATCGGCTACGCCAAGGTCGTGCGCCAGGACACGCGCGAAGGCAAAGTCTTCACGACGCTGCGCTTTGTAGAGACGGCGCGCGACAACCCCCTCAAGCGCGTGGTGGAAAAGGAATACACCATCGAGGGCGATGTCATCTACTTCGACGCGCTGATCGTGAAGTTCGACGACAAGCTGGTGATGGACGGCAAGGAGCGCGCGCTCTATCTCTGGCGCCGGGTCTATGGCGAAAGCATGGCCCCCTCGCAGGGCTTCGTTATCGAGGCCCCCGGCCAGGAGCCCGCCCGCTACGCGGACCTGCTCGAGCGGCTGCGGCTCGAAGAGCGCAAGGTGTTCTGGTCCGCCATCTGGGACCTCGCCTCGGACCCGGAGAGACTGAAGGAGCTGGGCGTGCGCGCGGTGTTCGGCAACGTGGTCTACTCGCGCCTGCAGAAAGGCCTCATCTACGTCTTCCGCATCAGCGCCACGGGCCAGGTCGTACCCTATGTCGTGCCGGAGATGTGAGGGAGAGGGGTTCTGGGGCTTGGGGTTCGAGGGAAGGCGGGCGCCGCCGGACACGTCGGACGAACGGTCTCACTTCCTCCGGTTCACCTTGTCCGCCTCGTCCACGTCCCAGATCATGACGCCCATGTGAAAGCGCGTGTGCGCGTCCGTCGCATTGGCGTAGTAGGCGGTCAGGACCGAACCGCTGGCCAGTTGCACGCTGGAGGGGTATCCGCCGTCGGTTGCCGAAGGGCCGAAGTCCAGAATGACGATGGGCCGTCCCCAGGTCTGGCCGCCGTCCGCGCTGAGGCGCGCGCCCAGGCCGAACAGGCCGCTGTGGCGCACGCCGTAGGTCAGCAGAACGCGGCCGTCGGCCAGGCGCAGCAGGTGCGCCGGGTGCTGGCCGTCGCAGGTCAGCGGACCGCGCGGACTCCACGTGGCGCCGTCGTCTTCGGACACGAACAGGTCCAGCCGTCCCAGCGGGTACGTCCGCGAGGCCGCCAGCCAGCGCCCCCCTTCCACGCGCAACGTGGCCGTCTCGCAATAGGCGTCCGCGCCGATCAGCGACGCCTTGACCCACGTGCGGCCGTCGTCCTTGCTGCGGCAGAACCAAGCGCTCACCCTGATGGGCTCGCCTTGCGCAATGACGCAACGATTAGACTCGTAGAACGAAGCGCCCAGTTGACCATCGGCCGTGGCCGACACAAGGCCAAAGGGAATAGGGTGAACCTGTTTCGCGGCGTCATCCATGGCAGGCCCGCGCCGCCACGTGCGGCCGCCGTCGCTGGAGCGGCACGCCCAGGATGGCAGAATCTGCGGCCGCTCGCCAGGCCGCGGCTGGGGCTCCCCCGCGTTCTCCGCCTTGTTCGACCAGCCGCTCGAAAGCACCAGCAGATCGCCGTTGGCCGCCAGCCCGCAAGCCACGTTCATGCGGTTCGTGCCCGGCTCGTGCGCCGCGGCCACGCCGCGCAGCTTCCAGAACCGCCCCCCGTCCTCCGTGCCCCACACCTCCACATCGCCCGCCAAGCCCGCGTGGCTGGGCCGGTTGTGAATGGCCGCCACAATGTCCCCGCCGGGCAGCCGCGCCAACGCCGGCCACGCGCACACGTTGTCCACCGCCACATAACGCTCCATTGCCCTGACCTCACAAACGCGAAACCGGCCGGACGCTTGAACGGCGCCCTTGTTGTCATGTAGGATAGAGCCCGCCATGAGGAAAAGCGCGCCGCGAACAACTGAATATCGTCTTGCTGAGCCGAAACGCAGTATAGGCCAGGTCAAGGACCCGCCGCAAGAGTACCTCGTGTTTGAGGACGCTGCGCGGTTGTCGGGGCGCGCTCCAATTCATCTTCGCGGCTCTTCCTGCGAACGCGAAAGACTGCTCCGCAAGTACGCCGACAGAATCCAGGTTGGAGAGAAGCTGACGCGTTCCCTCGTATCGTTTCAGGGCAACAAGTCGGCTCCCTGCTACCGCTGGCTGAAGTTTAAGGAGGGCTTCTCGGAAGCGTTTGTCCGTCACGTCCTTGAAGCCTATGCCCCTTCCGTGAGCCGCGAGAGAAGGCTTCTGGACCCGTTTGCCGGATCGGGGACGACCGTGACATGCGGAGCGGAGCAAGGATGGGACGCCTGGGGGATTGAACTGATGCCCGTGGGCGTCGCGGCCGCCCGCTCCCGCATGCTGGCGCATCGCGCCCCCGTGGAAAAGGCCCGCCAATGGCTGCGGAAAATCAAGGACGCCGGGCTCGCTCGATTCCCCAAACGCCGCTGGCGCTTTCCGCATCTGGCCATTACCGCCGGCGCCTTTCCGCCGGAAACGGAAGACGGCCTGGCTCGCTATCAGTCCTTTCTCCAGGCCATGCCGGACCCGGACACGCGGGACCTGTTCTGGTTCGCGAGTCTCTGCGTCCTCGAAGACGTGAGCTACACTCGCAAGGACGGCCAGTATCTGCGCTGGGACAGCCGTTCACCGCGAGACCTTCAGACGGCTTTTAACAAAGGCCTGATCGTCCCTTTCGACGTGGCCGTGGCGCGAAAGGCTGAGGAAATGCTGCAAGACGTGGAAAGCCGTCGCGCTGCGCCCTGCCCGCCGGAAAAGGTCCACCTTATCCAGGGGTCCTGCCTGGCCGAGTTGCCCCAAATGGCGGAAAACTCGTTCGACATGGTGGTCACGTCGCCGCCTTACTGCAACCGCTATGATTATACCCGGACGTACGCCCTGGAACTCGCGTACATGGGTTACGACGACGACGCCATCAAGCTCCTGAGGCAGACGCTCTTGTCGGCCACAGTGGAAAACCGGAGCAAGCGGCAGACCCTGCGGCGCGAATACGAGGCGCGCCACGCGATGGCCATGCACGACAAGGCCGTAAAAGCCTTTGAGCGGCAGGCCGCGCTGCAGGAGGTGCTGGAAAACTTGCGGGCCGCCCGCGACAGTGGCAGCCTCAACAACAGCAACATCCCGCGCCTTGTGGAGAACTACTTCTTCGAGATGAGCTTTGTCGTCCATGAGCTTGGCCGCGTTCTGGCGCCGGGAGGCCGCGTCGTCATGGTGAACGACAATGTGCGTTATCACGGGGAAGAAGCGCCCGCCGACCTGATCCTCGCCGAGTTCGCGGAGAGCGCCGGATTGACTGTTGACGCCATTCTGACGTTGAAACGGGGCAAGGGGAACAGCAGCCAGCAGATGGGCGCCCACGGCCGTTCTGAACTCCGCAAGTGTGTTTACGTCTGGAGCAAACCTAACGCGGCGCGCGCATAGCCCAGAGAGGCCTATCCCCCCATGCAAGACGACCCCAAGGACTACGCTAGAGACCTCCATCGCATCCGCTCCCTGCTCATCGCCCGCTCCTTGCAGGAGCGCAGAGACCTGGAGGCGGAAAGGCTCGTCGCGGAGTTCTCCGGGAAACTCGATTGGAGCGGACGCCACGACTTGCTTGTGGACGAGGCGGCGTGGCGCTATGTGATCGAAAAGCAGCGGTTGGAGGCGCGGCTGGTCTTCTGCCATCCGGACCTCCTTGTCCGCCATCCCAAGGCGAGCCTCTATTACCGAGGCATCTGCGGCCTCTCGATTAAGGCCGCCAGGACCTACTGCAAGGCCGTCCAGACGTGGGAAGAAAGCGAAAGCGCTGCCCCGGACAGAGAGCGAGCGCTGGACCTTGCCCGCGCCTACAACGCGCTGATCTGCTCCATCATCAACGTCTCCACGGCTTGGACGCTGGAAAACGGCCGCCGCACCATCCTGGCCACGCTCGGCATCACGCTGGACGGCGTCATGCGCAACAAGGTTGGAAGCATCGCCGAAGCCCGCGTCCGGGAGATGGTGGTCGAATGGCTCGCGGCGCGCGATCTGTTGCGGCCCAACGAGGACCGGCCGGCCGGAGACATCCCCTCCTCCAAGACGCGCATCCTGCGCGACGGCACGGAAGTCGTCTTCGGCTCAGATCCGGATATTTCGTTTCGCCGGCAGGGCGCCCTTCTGGCCATTGTGGAGATCAAAGGCGGGACCGACCCCGCCGGCGCTCTTGAGCGCTATGGCGCCGCTTAAAAGACCTTTCAACACGCCATCGCGTCCAACCCCAGGTGCCGCAATTTCTACCTCTACGCCGCCATGACCGACGAGTTGAAGCGGCGCATCACCGAGGACCGTCTGGTTGAGAAGACGTTCAGCATCATCAAGCTCCTTAATGACGCTGAGGCCCGGCGGGATTTCTTCCGCGAGATATTCCATCATACGTTGCGCGTGGAGGGGGCTCTCGATCGGTAGCGAGAGCATTCCCTTCAGCGCCATCCAGAGCGCCGCGCCAGACGAGGCGCACGCCGCTGTCTGAGGAGGGATTGACCCATGAGAAAGTCCTGTGTGGCGGCATTGCTGGCGTCCTTTGCCGCGGCGGCGGGCGGCATGGCCGCGGATATCACGCTCATCGATAACGGCAAATCCGACTATGTGATCGTGACGCCGGACAAGCCCGACCCCGCACGCCGTGTGGGCCAGGCCAGCGACCTGCTCCGCGCCGTGCTGGTGAAGGCCGGCAGCGTGGCGCTTGTGGCCTTGGCCAGCACCGCGCGGAGCAGGTCGCTGGCCTGGCCCACGCGGCGTGCG
>CAYYEE010000309.1:0-5708 GCA_964470775.1 uncultured Planctomycetota bacterium
CGTTCTTCACGACGAAGGACATCGGCAAGGGGACGGGGCTGGGGTTGTCGGTGACGCACGGGATTGTGTCGCAGCACGGGGGGACGATCCATGTTTGGAGCGAGCCGGGCAAGGGCTCGCGGTTCGAGATCCGCCTGCCCCGGGCGGGCGCAGGCCGTGAGGGCGTGTGATGACGACGCGACCGGACGCGGAGAGCATTCTGGTGGTGGATGACGCGGAGGACACGCTGGAGGTGATCCGGCGGAATCTGGCGTCGAAGGGGTACCGCGTGTTTACGGCGCGAGGGGTGGAAGAGGCGGTGAGGCTGTTGGAGCAGGCGCCGGTGGACTTGGTGGTGACGGACTTGAAGATGCCGCGCGCGAGCGGGATGGACCTGGTGCGGCACGTGCGGGAGAACCTGGCGAGCACGGAGGTGATGACGATTACGGGGTACGCGACGGTGCCCGGGGCGGTGGAGGCGATGAAGGAGGGGGCGGCGGAGTATCTGGCCAAGCCGTTCACGGACGAGGAGCTGTTTGGGGCGGTGGGGAGGGCGCTGGCGCGGCTGAGGGCGCGGCGGGCGGCGCGGCCAGAGCCGGTGGCGCAGGTGATGGCGCCTGGGCTGTTGGGGGCGTCGCCGGCCATGGAGGAGGTCATGCGCATGGTGGCCAAGGCGGCGGCCAGCGAGGCGACGGCGCTGATTACGGGGGAGAGCGGTTCGGGCAAGGAGATGGTGGCGCGGGCGATTCACTACAACAGCGCTCGGGCGTCGGCGCCGTTTGTGGCGGTGAACTGCGGGGGGATTCCGGAGGGGTTGTTGGAGAGCGAGCTGTTCGGACATGCGCGCGGGGCGTTCACGGGCGCGGTGGAGACGCGGGCCGGGTTCTTTCAGACCGCGGACGGGGGGACGATCTTTCTGGATGAGATCGGGGATACGTCGCCGGCTATGCAGGCAAAGCTGTTGCGCGTGCTGGAGGACCGGCAGGTGTTTATGGTGGGATCGGCCAAGCCGCGGGCCGTGGATGTGCGGATTCTGGCGGCGACGAACAAGGACTTGCGGGCGTTGTCGGAAACAGGGGTTTTTCGTGAGGACCTGTATTACCGGTTGAATGTGGTGCCGTTGCGGCTGCCGCCGCTGCGGGAGCGGGGGGATGACACGTTGTTGCTGGCGAGGCACTTCCTGAGCCGGTTCGCGCGCGAGCACGGGCGGCCGGCGCCGCGTCTGACCGATCGGGCGATTCAGGCGTTGCAGAGCTATCACTGGCCGGGAAATGTGCGGGAGCTGATGAACCTGGCGCAGCGGCTGGTGGTGATGGTGGAGGGGGCGGTGATTGACGCGCCGGATCTGCCGGACCATATGCGGTACTCGGCGTCGGGGGCGGCGCGGTTGCAGCGGCCGCTGGCGGAGGTGGAAGCGGAGCACATTCGGAACGTGCTGGCGAGTGTGCGGGGGAACAAGACGGAGGCAGGGAGGATTCTGGGGATTGACCGGAAGACGCTGCGCCGCAAACTGGCGGGCATGGGACTGGGGGATTGAGAGGCCGGAGGTCGAGGGCCGGACAACGACGGGGCAACCACGATGGTTCTGCCGTGGCGGAACCGCATCCAAGGAATGGTGAGCTCCGTTGGGAGGCGCGGAGAAAGGAGGCGGCGAACGAATGGGGGCGAGATGCCCGCGCTTCGGCGCATCAGGGAGGGGGGCGATGGGTGGGGCGTTTTGGGTCGGCGGGGCGTTTTGCCCCGCCCGAAAGAGCGGACGCACGTTGTGAGGATGATGTAAACAAAATGAAGGCAATAAGATAAGCGGCTGTTGGTCTGCGGCACGCTGAGTGCTCTGTCTCCGGTGCTTTTAGGTGGAGTTTTGGCCGGGTTCACAGACACAAGGAGACGAGCGATGGCCGCGAAGAGCAGCGCGCCGGTGTTGTCGCGGGAGCAGAAGCCGCAGGGCTTGGCGGAGTGGGTGATTCAGGCGCCGGAGGAGGTGGACGAGCGGTCCACGGAGCACCGGAAGGTGACGGGGCTGTGCGTGAACTGCAAGCACGTGTTTCATTGTGAGTATCTGAAGGGCGGGGACCGGCATGTCTCGCAGTGTGAAGAGTATGAGTGCGGACCGCGGGCGCGGCGTCAGGCCGGCGGGGCGCCGGCGGCGGCCCAACCAGCCAAGACCAAGGCGCTGGGCTTGTGCTCCAACTGCGATGAGCGTGAGGTGTGTGTGTATCCGAAGCCTGAGGGGGGAGTGTGGCGGTGCGCGGAGTACCGGTGAGATGACGGGCCGGCGGTGTATTGGGGAAAGGGTCTGAGTTGGCGTTTACGCTGGAACGGTATGTTTTTCGGCAGGTGTTGGCGGCGTTCACGCTGGCGATGTTCGCGATGGCGGGCATTCTGCTGGTGGGCATGGCGTCGGTGATGTTGCGCGATGGGTACAGCATTGTGCACGCGCGGGCGGTGTGGAAGTGCTTGCTTTTGTCCAGCGTTCCATATGCGGCGCCGGTGGCGTTGATGTGTTCGGTGACGCTGGTTTTCGGCCGGATGAGCGGGGACAACGAGCTGTCCGCGGCGGCGAGCAGCGGGGTGAGGCCGGCGCGGATGGCGGCGCCGGCGTGGTTGCTGGGGTTGATGGTGGCGGGGACGTGTTTCTGGATGAATCACTGGGTGCTTCCGCTGGCCCAGCGCGATCTGTACAACGCGCAGGAGCGGTTTCTGCGGATGATGATTCTGGACCTCGGGGGACCGATCAAGAAGTTGAGGTTCTGGCCCTACCGCATCTGCGTAGAAGACGTGGACCGGGCTACGGGGGATTGGCTGAATGTGGGTGTATTTGAGGCGCCGGGCACGCTGGTGCGGCGGCTGATGAGGGCGCGGCGGGAGCGCTGCCGCGTGGACGAACGGAATATGACGGCGCGGATGGAGCTGGATGACTGTCTTGTCCTGGACCCGGGCGAGGGGGGGATGGACCTGAAATCGGTGGAAAAGTGGCTGAAGGGGGCAGGCGAGTCTGGGATGAACGTCTCGGTTGGGGGACCGATGAGGATTACGCTGGACGTGAACCTCTCTTTGATGCGTCGGCGCAACATGGACTCGCCGGAGCTGCTGACTTTGCCGGAATTGTGGGCAGAAGGGGAGCGGCTGGCGGCGCAGGCGGCTGGGATGAAGAAGTTGGATCGTCCGTTGAGCGTGTACAAGGATCTTTCGGCGCAGAAGGGACTTCTCGACGAGCGGTTGGGGATCCTGTGGGCGGCGTGCGCTCGGGCGGAGGGGGACTTGGCGGAGGCGAAGCGGCAGGAGGAGGGGCGCGCGAACGCGCTGGCCGGGGCGCAGCGGCGGCTGGCCGAGGCGCGGACATGGCCGGAGGGGAGCGAGGCGGCCAAGGAACGGGTGGCGCAGTCGGAGCAGTCGGTGACGGACGCGGAGGCGGCGCTGGGGCGCAGCCGCGAGCGGGTGGCGCAGGCGGAGCAGAGGCTGGCGGAGAGCCGGGGGGAGTTCGCGGCGAAAGAAGCGGAAAAACAGCGGATGCTGGCGCTGCGCGAGGAGGCCTCCGTGCAGGGGAGGCTGTTGCGCGTTCGGGTGGAGCTCCAACGCCGAACGGCGAACGCGGTGTCGTGTCTGGCGCTGGTGGCGGCGGCGATGCCTCTGGGCGCGCTGGCGCGCAAGGGGAGCATCATCTACTCGGTGGCGGCGAGCTTGGGGATGGTGTTACTGGCCCACTATCCGCTGGATGTGGCGGGGCGGGTGTTAGCGTGCGACGGATGGGTGAATCCTGCGCTGGCTGGATGGACGCCGGCGGTTGCGGTGGGGGCGTTGGCGGCGGGGTTGTATTGGGTGGCGGTGCGGCGGTGAGGAATAGGGAGTGTTGGGGCGGGATCAGGTTTGGGGTAAGGCGGGGGAGGGCCGGGTGCAAACGCGTATCTTTTGTGGGGATAGGTAGTTGACACAGGGGTTTTGGGCCCTTATGATACTTTGCGTCTATGCCAGGACCGGTTGGATTTGGCTGTTCAGTTCCGGTCGGAGAGGGGTGTTCCCGGACCCGACGGCGATAGCGCGGAGCCATGGTAAGGGGTCGGGCGTGAGCAAGGTGGGAGCTTGCCTTAGAGAGTGGCTGACCCGGGGCGCGTGCGGCGCGCTTTGGGTGGGTTTTCCGCTCTTGAGAATGGTATCGCCTGCTGTGCGGCGTCAATCCTGCCTGTGGCGCTCGCGGCTGCTGCGGGGGATGTTGCCTTGCCGGCTGCGGGAGCAGAGCCGCGTGAACTGCGCCCTGCGGTTTGGGCGCGGCGGCCGGGCGCATGGGCACTGCTGGGTGACCGTGGCCGGGCGTGAGTACTCGAGCAAATCCCGGCGGCCAAGGGGGTTGCTGGTTCACATGGGCCGCTACGGGGAAGTGGACTACTGGACGGTTTCGGGCGCGGCAAAGGCGCGACCTCAAAGCGTGTCAGGTGGCCTATGAGCGGACTCCGCTGTCAGATCGCCCCGGGCGTGACGTGGAAGGAGATTGACGGCTTGGTGGTGGCGGTTCACCTGCCGAGCGGACGCTATTTTTCGTTGAACGAGACCGCGAGCGACGTGTGGCGCCGGGCGCTGAAAGGCGAGGACGTGAGCCGCATCGGCGCGGCGCTGGCCGAGGCGTATGAAGTGGATGTCGCGACGGCGGAAAGCGACGCGACCTCTTGCATTGAGGAATGGATGAAGGAGGGCTTGGTGAATAGCGCGGCCAGCGGGGCCGCGGGCCAGCCGTCCTGAGACCTAGCCGGAGGGAGGGAAGAGTGGAAAACCGCAAACGTGCGCAGAAGCGCGCCTATGTGCGCCCCCAGACCACTAAGCATGAAGCGATGAAGGTCGTTCGGTCCACCTTCTATTATCCTTGACACCTGACATGCGTTCGGCGCCGGGGTTCCTTGTCAGCGCGGGGCGGGTGGTGTGGCGGTTCCGCTCGTCCGACGCAGGGATGCTGGCGCGCATGGAAGGGCTGCTCGCCAGTCACAAGGCCTTGCCGGGCGGCGAGCCCACATGGGACGTATGGATCGAGACGCAGGCGCCGCCCCTGGGCTTGGAGGAAGATGGGGCGGAAGGCTTGTGGCGCGGGACTTTTGCGGACGGGAGACCTCTGCGCGTGCGGAGAGTCTCCCGTTCTCGTTTTGAGGCGCGCGTCAGCGGCGGAGGACGGGTGTGGGCGGACGCGGCCACCGGCCAAGCGGCCATCGAGTTGAGCGCGGAGACGATGGCGACGGGACAGGGCCGGCTGGGGGAGTGCTTCCTGGCGCTGCTGCAACTCGCGATGGCGGAGAGCGGGCGGTTTACGGTGCACGCGGGATGCGTGGCGCGCGACGGGCGGGCGCTGCTGCTGCTGGGCGAGTCGGGCGCGGGCAAGACCACGCTGTCGCTGGCGCTGGGGCGGCAGGGGTGGGCGTTTATGGGCGACGACATTGTGCTGGTGGAGAACCGCGGGGGGCAGGCGGTGGTTCATGCGCTGCTGCTCCCGGCCAAGATTTTGAGGCCGGACGGGGGCAAGGACCTGCTGACGGTGGAGGCGATGCATGGGATGGGGGTGGCGCGCGAGGCGGTGATCGCAGGGGTGGCGCGGCTGAGCCGGGACGGGCAAGGGAGGCACGAGCTGGTCGCCGTGGACCGGCGGCAGGTTTTGCTGTGGATGTTGGAGCAAGGGAACGACCCGGCGATGTATGGCGAGGCAGGGGCGGAGTGGTTCGGGGCGGCGGCGGCCGTGGCGGAGACGGCGG
>CAYYEE010000310.1:0-5702 GCA_964470775.1 uncultured Planctomycetota bacterium
GGGGTCTGGGGGCTTGGGAACGGCGACGGCAGCGGGGGTTTCTGTGGAAGGGGGCTGTTCCGAAGTCCGAGAACCCGAAGTCCCAAAACCCCTCATATCGAGCATGCGATGGATGATGCGTTTTTGGGCGGAGGGGAGGGGGAGGCGGGCGGCTTGGGCGGGGGTGACCCAGCGGACGGGGCGGCTGTCGGGTGGACGGGGGGCGCCTGGGTCTGGATGGGCCAGGGCGCAATGGAACTCGATGCGGTGATGGGTGAAGGCGCTGGTGATTGTGAAGGCGGGCTGGGCAGGCTCGATGGAGAGGCCGCCGAGTTGGCGCGCGGCGCGGGTGAGGCCGTGGCGCGGCGATTCGCCGGGAAGAGCGGGGACGTGGGGGACCTCCCACATGCCGGCCCAGGGACCGTCCGGCGGGCGCTGGAGCATGAGAAGACGGCCGCCGCGCAAGATGAGTGGGGCCCACTCTTGCACGACTTTGGTTTTGGGGCGCTGGGCCGGGACGGGGAAGGACTCCTGCTGGCCCAAGGCAAAGGCGCGGCACAAGGCGCGCACAGGGCAGACTGGGCACTGGGGCGAGGCCGGTCGGCAGATGAGCGCGCCGAGTTCCATCATGGCCTGGTTGAAGTCGCCAGGAGCGCGGGGGGCGAGCAGGGCTTGGGCGGCTTGCTGAATCCTGGCGGCGGCTGGGCCGGCGCGGGGGGTGTCGCCGAAGGCGAGCAAGCGGCAGAGCACGCGGGCGACGTTGCCGTCCACCACGGCGCGCGTCTGGCCAAAGGCGATGCTGGCTACGGCGGCGGCGGTGTAGGGCCCGACGCCGGGCAGGGCAAGGAGGTCTTCATAGCGGGGGGGGATCTTGCCTTCGTGGTCCAGGACGGCGCGCTGGGCGGCTTGCTGGAGCTGGCGTGCGCGGCGGTAGTAGCCCAGGCCGGCCCACAGGCGCAGGACGTCTTGCTCTTTGGCGGCGGCCAGGGCGGCGGGGGTGGGGAAGCGCTTCAAGAAGCGTTCATAGTAGGGGATGACCGCGCTGACCTGGGTCTGTTGGAGCATGAGCTCGCTGACGAGGATGGCGTAGGCGTCGGACGTGCGGCGCCAGGGCAGGTCGCGACGGTTGCGGCGGTACCAGCGCAGCAGGGCGCGGCGGAATGGGGTGGGGGCCGGGATGTCGGGAGGGGGCGTCACTTGGGCGGGCCGTATTCGTACGCGACAAGCTCGGCGCTGGTCTGGCCCAGGACGTGGAGCAGGTTGAGGAAGTCGGCGCCGCCGGAGGGGAGTTCGAGGGCGGTGACAGCCAGGCGCACGCGCATGGCGTCCACGAAGGGCGCGGCCAGGGTGGCGTCGAGGCTGTTCCACTGGCCGCCGATCCAGGCCTCGGTCCACACGTGGCCGCCGAGAGCCGGGCCGGCGCCGGGGGCTTCGAAGTAGGCGGCGCCGGAGGCGAGGCGGGCGGGGATGCCTTGGGCGCGGAGCAGGGCGGCGAGCAGCACGGCGTGTTCGCTGCAATCGCCGCGGCGGGTCTTGAGGGTTTCGGCGGCGCTGGCAAAGGCGACGTCGTAGCCTTTCATCCAGATGGATTTGTGGACCCAGGTTTCCAGGGCTTTGGCTTTGAGCCAGGGGTCTTTTTCCTTGCCGGCGATTTCTCGGGCTTTGGCTTGGATGGCGGGGTCGTCGCTCTGGATGTAGGAGGAGGCGGCGAGGTAGTGTTCGAAGCCAGGCGGGACCGGGAGGGAGGTGTTGGCGGGCGGCGGCTGGGCGCGGACCTGGAGCAGCGTGGAGCCGCCGTCGCGGGCCAGCACGGTCTGGCGTTCACCGGCCAGGTCGATTTTGAGGGCTTCGGGGTTGCGGAAGGTGAAGCGGAAAATGGCTTGGCGGACGTTGCGCGGGTGTTCAACGGGCCGGTCAAGGGGGAGGGTGGCGAGGGTGAGGAAGACTTCGCCTTCTTCGGGCGGGCGCAGGGCCTCTTCTTTGGAGCAGCGGAACATCTCCAAGTCCACGCCCATCATGTTGGTGTTGGTCTTCTGGGTTTCGCCGTCCGGGGTGATCCACGTGGTGATGGGCAGGCCGGGGATGACGTCCTGGGTCATGACCACGCGCCAGAGGTCCTGGGGGCCGGCGGGGAGGGAGACGCGCTCCTTGTCCTCGACGCGCATGGTGATGAGGGCGGGCTTGAAGACGTCGAGGGAGAAGGTCTTGAACTGGACGGAGCGGCCGGCCTTGAGGGGCTGGGCCAGGAGGAGGCGTTCGCCGGCGTAGGGGCCGATGCACGCGGCGTCCCAGGGCAGGATTTCGGGTTTCTTTTGGCCGCTCTTGATGAGGATGAGCTTGCCGTCCTGGACGACGCCGCTGGCGCTGACGCTCATGACGGAGGCGCGCGTTTCGAGGGTGAAGGAGCGGATGGCGCCGGTGGCTTCCTCTTCGTCGTAGGACATTTCGCTCTGGACCTGGACGGTCTGTCCGAGGCGTTTGAGGGTCATGTTGAACTGGCCGGCGGAGCGGATGACCGGGGTGGGGCCGGGATAGCGGACCACGGTTTCGTGGAGGCAGCCGACGCGGTGGCCGGCAAGGTGGATGGAGTGCCAGACTTCGCGGAGGGTCTGGGGCTCGGCGGCGCGGGCCGCGGCAAGGTAGACGAAGGCGGCGAGGAGCAAGGCGGCGCGGCGGGGGGTGGGCATGGGTTAGCGTCCTTGGGCGATGCGGTCGCAGTGCTGGGCGCTGAGGGGCCCCATTTGGCGGATCTTTTCCATGGTGGCGAGGTAATTGTAGGGGACGCGGCGGTAGATGACGCGGGCGCCGTCCACGACGACATAGCAGGAACGGTTGTCGCCGTCACGGGGCTGGCCGACGGAGCCGATGTTGACGATGTACTTGTGATTGGCGTCGAGTTCGTAGGGTCCGCTCATCTCGGTGGGCGAGAGGAAGCGCGGCTCCGAGGCGTCGATGAAGATGCCGGGGACATGGCTGTGGCCGACAAAGCACAGGTGGGGGATCATCTGGAAGATTTCCTGCATCTTTTCGACGTTGCCGTAGGTGATGTCGGTCTCGAGGATGTACTCGTTGCGCTGGTCGCGTGGGGAGCCGTGGACGTAGAGGACGTCGTTTTCGCGCTTTTCAAGGAAGAGGTTTTCGAGGAACCGCCAGCGGGCCTTGACGCGGGGGCCGGCGCCGAAGAGGCGTTTGTACCATCCGCCTTTGAAGAGGCCGGGTTTGAGGCGCTGGCGGGTGAAGTCCACGGCTTCCTCGGCTAGGGGGTTGAAGCGTTCGGCGCGGGTGAGGACGGCGTAGTCGTGGTTGCCGCTGAGGCAGAATCGGCAACTGGCCTCAATGCGGTCGATGCACTCCTCAGGCTCGGGGCCGTAGCCGACGACGTCGCCGAGGCAGAGGATTTCGTCAATGCCCTGGGAGTGGATGTCGGCGAGGACGGCGTCGAGGGCTTCGGTGTTGGAGTGGATGTCGGAGATGATGGCGTACATGTAAGATGGGTCTCCGGCGCCGGGGGCGCTGGTGTTTGCGTGGATCCTCCCTGCGCTCGGAGGCTCCGGGGAGACACGGATGTTCAGCGGTAATTCAGCTTGGCGGCCTTCTGCCGGATCTGCTCGTCATCTATGCCAGCGGTGAGCCACTTGACGGTGTTGGCGCCGCAGCGTGAGCACTTGGCGGGGAGTTCGCCGTCCATGACGTCATGCAACTCGCCGCAGCGCATGCACACGGCGAGGGGGTAGACGGAGGGGACCGTGGCGCTGCACTCGGGGCATTTGGCGGGCCAGGGGGTGTCGTAGGCCATGGCGCTGCGGACGCCGCAGTTGTGGCAGCGCGTGGCGACGCGGATGCTGGCCGAGGAGAACAGGAACGTGGAGAGATAAGCGACGAGGATGACGCCGAGGACGCCAAGCATGGCCATGCGCAAGGCGCGACGCGGCGAGCCTTTGGGGCCAAGGGTCTTGTCGAGGAACCTCACGTCGTTCTTCTGGACCTGCTTGCGGATGGCGGCGGCGAGGCCGCCGCCCTTGGCAAGCTGTTTCTGAACAAGGGCGAGGACCTGGTTTTCCTGGAGATAGCGCTTTTCGTAGAGGAGGCAGGCGAGCGGGGCGGGTTCGCGGCCGAGCTTCTTGTCCTGGTCCATGCGCTCGAGGCATTCCTGGATGCGGTCTTCGGTGGTGTATTTGGCCTGGAGGGCGAGGCGGGCGAACTCGGCGTCGTCGGGGGAGGGGCGTTCGAGGATGCGGTACTGGATGATGGCGTCGCTTTCGATTTTGCGCAGGGCCTTTCTTTTTTCGAGGATCTGGCCGATGGGCGGGGGCGACGCCTTGGCGGCGACGAACTCGTTTTGCTCGTTGAAGGCTTCCTGGTACTGGGTGGACGAGATGAGTCCGGACCAGAGGGCTAGCTTCGCGAAGCGGATGTCCTCGATGGCGTAGCCTTTGGAGCGATCGGCGAGGGCGTAGTCGACGGCGGCGCCAGAGACGGGCACGGGGAGGAACTTGGTGGAGCGGCAACGGGGACAGCGGAAGCCCTCGCGCCAAGGAATGTTGCGAAGGATAAATCCGCAGTCTTCGCAGCGCGCCACCTTTTGGATCTGGGTTTCCTTGTCGATGGTGGTCATGTTGTGGCCTGCCTCCGCGCGCCCATTGCTGACCCGCGCGGCCCTATTCTATCAGCGGGCGCGCGGGGGTGTCAAAGAGAAGTTGAGCGGGGGGAGGGGGGATGCTGGATTGGGCGTATGGGAAGAGTCGAAGGGATGGGAGGGGCTGAGGGCTTTGGCTTGTGGGTCGGCGGCGGCGCTGGTAGACTAGTGATTAGTTGCGGAAATTGGCGCGCCAATTTCCGCAAGCAAGCGCGAGAGCCAACTGGGCGCGGCAAGAGGAATCCTGGCCGGGAAGACGGCGATGAGAGTGATGGGGATTGACCCTGGGACGCGTGAGGCGGGTTTCGGGGTTGTGGAGGCGCAGGGAAACCGGTTGGTGTTTGTGGAATGCGGCACGGTGAAGGCGCGCGGCGATGACAGCGTGCCTGCCCGGCTCAAGACGATCTTTCTGGGCTTGCGCGGCGCGGTGGAGCGGTTGAAGCCGGAGGTGGTGAGCATCGAAGAGGTGTTCTACGGCAAGAACGTGGCGTCGGCGCTGCGCATGGGGGAAGGGAGGGGGGTGGCGATTGTGGCCGCGGCGATGGCGGGGGTGGAAGTGGTGGAGTATGCGCCCGCGGCGGTGAAAAGTTCGGTGGTGGGCAATGGCCGCGCGTCGAAGGAGCAGATTCAGGAGATGGTTCGGCTGTTGCTGGGTCTGGCGGCTGTGCCCAAACCCGACCATGCGGCGGACGCGCTGGCCATGGCGATTTGCCACTGCAATCGAGGTCGCATGCCGTTTTGAGCGGCGCTGCTCAGAAGGAGCGGTATCCGTGTTCCGAGTCAAGTGTCCTTGTTGCGGCAAGATGTTGGAGATAGACGAGTTTCGGCGGGAGGTGGTTCGCGCGCCGGGCGCCGAGGAGGAGACTCAGAAACCGGAGGAGAAGTTTGGCGCGGGTCTGGAGCGCGTGCGGCGCGCCAAGGAGGAGCAGGCGCGGATGTTCGCCGAGGCGCAGGAGCGCGAGAAGACGCGCAAGCAGCGGCTGGCGTCGCTGTTTGAGGAGGCCAGCAAGAAGGCGAAGGAGGAAGGACCGGTGGAGGGGCCGCCGAAGCGGTTTTGGGACTAACGGAGGGGTTCTCGGGCTTGGGG
>CAYYEE010000311.1:0-5689 GCA_964470775.1 uncultured Planctomycetota bacterium
AGCCTGGGCGGCGCGGCAACGAGTTTCAAGACCTGGCCGCGCGCGGCGCATTGGCCCGCGGCCCAGGCCAGCAGGCCCAGCGCGGCGGCCGAGCAGTAGCGCACGCGGCTGAGTTCCACGAGGATCGGTTCGGGGCTCTGGAGCGCGGCTTCAAGCTGGCGCCTCAGGTCCTCGGTGGATGAGAAAAGAATGTCCCCTTGGAGGTCGATCATTCGGGAACCTGGAGAGTGGTGTAAAGAGCGCGTCAGTTGCGCGTCTTGGCCAGGGTGACCAGCGCCCCCCACCCTGGCCGGCCGGCGATAGAGAATCGGTCGCTGAGCGCGCGCATCAGCGCCATGCCCCGTCCCGAGAGGCGGAACGGGTCGTCGGCGGGCGTGGGCGCGGCGGTCCAGAGAACGCCCTGGCCCCGGTCTCGGACCTGGAGAACCAGCTCTTGCGGCCGGATGACGGCGGCGAGGTCCACCGGGCCAGGCCGTCCGCCATAGCCGTGGGCCACGGCGTTGGCCACGGCCTCGGACGCGGCCGACACAAGCTCGTATGTCTCCCCTTCGCCGAGGCCGGCGCGCGCGGCCATGTCTTCGAGCCAGGCGATGATCGTGGGCAGGCGCGACTCGCTGGCCAGAATGCGCAGATGCTCGCGCCGCCAGGGGCGGCGGCCGGCCTGGAAGACAAAGCCCGCCAGGCTGCCGGGTGTGGAGACGGAGGCTTCCGCCATGGCTTCGGCGGAGGGGCCGCCCGGCGCAACCGCGAGCGGCGCGGCGTTCGGCTCGCCCAGCCACATGGCCCAGGTCCGAGCCCCGCGCAGGCGGAAACGCGCCTGGCCACTCTCCACGGACGGGAACTCGCCCAAGCCCGCGGCGCCGCCGCGCGCCAGGCGCCACTCCAGGTCTCCCCCGCCCACGGCGGCCAGCGCCGCCACGGCGCCGGCGGCCGCCATGGACACGCTCGCGGCGTCCTTGGACAGCCGCAGTCTGGCGCAGCCGCACGCCAAGCCAGGGCCGCCGTCAAAGAGGTCGAAGAGGACGCGGTTCAGGGTTTCCAGGATCTGGCTCGGCGAGGCGCCGCGGATCGCTTCGGCCCGAAAGGCGCCGCACGCCAGACCCGAGGCTTTGTCGACCGCGGCGGCCTGGCCCGCGCCCAGCAGCACGGCGGCCACGTTGTCGCTAACCCAGGCGGCGTGCCAGAAGGCCTTGACATCAGGCAGATTCGGCGCAGCCATCCGGCCCTCCAGCCCGCTGGCCGGGGCCGGGGCGGGCCGCGGCGCCGCCGCAGGCTGAGTGGCCAGAGCCGGCGCGGGGGCCGGCGCCGGGGACAGAACCTCCCGGACGCACTGGATGGCTTCGGCGATGCGAATGGGTTTGGAGAGGATGCGAGTGACGCCCACCTGTTGCGCCTGGGCGCTGGCCTCTTCGCTGGCAAAGGCGGTGAAGAGGAGAATGGGCAGGCCGGGGTTGCCGCGCCGAGCCACGGCCGCCAGGTCCAGGCCGCTGCCGTCGGGCAGCTTCAGGTCTGTCCAGAGCAGGTCGAAGGGGCGGGCTTGGAGGCAGGCTGTGGCCTGGGCCACATCGCCGGCCTGGACCACGTCGTAGCCTTCATCGCGCAGAGCTTCGGCGACGACGCCGGCCAGCGCCGGTTCGTCGTCCACAAGCAGAATGCGCGAGATGACGCGGTCTTCATTCATCAGCCGTTCTCAACTCGATGGCGATGACAGCGCCCCCTTCCGGGGCGTTGAACGCTTCCACGGCGCCGCCGTCATGGCGGATGAACTTGCGGCAGATGGCCAGCCCAAGGCCCACACCGCGGGTCTTGGTGGTGTAAAACGGGTCAAAGACCTCTTGTTCTTTGCCGGGCGGAAAGCCGGGGCCTGTGTCGCTGATGGTGAGGCGAACGATGTCCTTGCCGGCCGCGTCCATGCGGCGCACGGCTTTGATCTCCACCACGCCGCCCTGAGGCATGGCCTGGCGGCTGTTATCCACAACGTTGCGGAGGACCTGGAGCAAGCGGCGATGATCGCCAAGCACCATTGTTTCGCCTGGGGGCATTTCCGTGTGGAGCGTGACGCCGGCCTGGGCAAGGGCCGGACCGGCTTCGGCGACCAGTTCCTCGACCGCCCTGGACAGCGACGTGGGCTGGGGCGCGCCCTTCACGTCGCGCGCGAACCCGACCAAGTCGGCGATGATCTTGTCGATGCGGCCAGCTTCTTCGATGATGACCCGGGCCAGCCGCTCCAGACGTTCCTGGCCCTGGGCGCGGCAGATGAGGACCTCGGCGGCGGCCATGAGCGCGGCCAGAGGGTTGCGCACCTCGTGCGCGACGGAACCGGCCATGCGGCCGAGCTGGGCCAGTCCTTCCAGGCGGCGGATGTCTTCGCGCGCCTGGGCCAGCTCGCTCTCCAGGCGCGCCGTCTTCTCACGCAGAGCCGCCACTTCCGTCAAGCCGCCAGGCGCGTCCTGGGGCGTGTTCGCGTCGGGCAAGGGATGCTCCTCATGGCCGGGGGAGTCTACTCCTCGGCGGCCTCGTCTTCTACGGCCGCGCCCTGCTGCGGCGCGAGCTCGTAGTCGCGGATCTTGTTGTAGAGCGTGGTGCGGTTGATGCCCAGGATGCGGGCGGCTTCGCTGCGTTTCCAGGACGTGTCTTCCAGAACCCTGCGGATGAGCTGCTTCTCCATTTCCGCCAGCGACATGTCGGCCATGTCGAAGGACACCTTGCGCTTGGTGACGCGGCGGCGATCCTTGCCAAAGGTAATGACGTCGGGACCGATGACGTCGCCGCCGGCCATGATGACGGCCCGCTCGATGACGTTCTTCAGTTCGCGAACGTTGCCGGGCCACTGGTACTCGGTGAGCAGCTTCATGGCCTCGGGCGCGATCTGCGTTATGTCGCGGCCCAGCTCGGCGTTGAAGGTGGCGAGGAAGTGCGACGCCAGCAGAGGGATGTCTTCGCGACGTTCGCGCAAGGGGGGGACGTGAATGGGCACCACGCGCAACCGGTAATACAGGTCCAGCCGGAATCGCTCTTCTTCGACGAGCTGCTCCATGTCGCGGTTGGTGGAGGCGATGATGCGCACGTCGACGTGGACGTTGTCCACCCCCCCCACCCGCTTGAACGACTTCTCTTGCAGCACGCGCAGCAGTTTGGACTGGAGGTTGAGCGGCATTTCGCCGATCTCGTCCAGGAACATGGTGCCTTCGTTGGCGGCTTCGAAGAGGCCCATCTTGCCCGATGCGGCGGCGCCGGTGAAGGAGCCCTTCTCGTAACCGAAGAGCTCCGCTTCCAAGAGCGACTCGGTCAGCGCGGCGCAGTTGACCTCCATGAACCTCTTGGAGCGGCGCGAACTGCAGTTGTGGATGGCTCTGGCCACAAGCTCTTTGCCGGAGCCGCTTTCGCCTTGGATCAGGACGGTGGAGCACGGGCTTTTGGCCACGCGGCGGATGACGCGGTAGATGTCTTTCATCACGTCGCTTTGGCCGATCATCAGCGACCCGATGTCGCCTTCGCGCTCGCGGTGCTCGGCCCGGAGGCGCAGGACCTCGCGGCGCAGCGACTGGTTCTCGATGGCCTTCTTGATGGCGGCCTTGAGCCTGGCCATCTGGAAGGGCTTTTCGATGAAGTCGAACGCGCCGGCTTTGATGGCGCCCACGGCGGAGTCCACCGAGCCGTAACCCGTCAGCATGATGACCGCAACGTTCGGGTCGCGCTTCTTGGCCGCTTCCAGGAGCTCAAGCCCATCCATGCGGGGCATTTTCATGTCCACCAGCATCAGGTCGGGCATGGCCTCGTCCAGTTGCCGGAGGGCATCTTCGGCGCTGTCGCTCAAGAGGACGTCATAGCCGTCATCCGTCAACGCCTCTTTGAGCACCCATCGAACCCGTTCTTCGTCGTCCACCACCATGACTAACGCTTCGGCGGGCATGGGCAACTTTCCTCCCTATGGCCGGTGCGAATTGCGGCGCCGACGCTCAAAGTCAATAGCCGGTGAGCAAAGGATGTGCCGAGAGGGACCGGACATATCGGCGATGAGCGAAACAGGCGCATACACAGCAGCGCAACACCCCTTTCCCGGCGGAAGTTTTTTCCTGAGACGACTTCGCTCCAACGCTCAGAAACGCGTCGACGTCGCATTTCGGTCCTGAACGTCCAAAATTGCAACAGCCTTTTGAGCCACAGACAGTCTCCCTCTCCGGAGGGGCAAACTAAAGTCTATTCGCAAAACCGCCCAATAGCAAGTCAAGGCGGAAGGAACAGCCCTATGCTCGATAAGCCGTGGCACGCTCTTAGGCTGTTCAGCTTCACAAGGGCAACGGCGGCACGTTGTTTGCTGCGTTAGCGGTGCAGTGTGGGTTGGGCAAGGTCTCAAGCTGTCTATAGCACAGTGGCAGGCGCCTTGACAACGCCAATGGTGGTGAGGCTGGCTTGTCTGGCGCGAGTTATTGCCAAGTGTTCTGTTGCGATAATCGGCGCGCCGGTCTTCGCAGCCAAGCACAGAGCAGGGGCACACTCAAGCCGATGGGATAATGTGGGTTGTGTCATATGTGCTTGCTTGCGGATATGTCCGGCGGCTTCCGCAGGCAAGCGCTCCGAGCAGGCAGGAGGCGGACATGCTCTCTGGCATCAAGCACGGAATGGTGGTTCTGACGGGTCTGGTCCTGTGGGTGGCGCCGGGTTGCGCCTATCTGCCGCTGTCGCAGACGCCCAGCCAGCCCGAGGTCTCCATACGGTCCGAACCTAAGGCCACGTTGAGCGCCGCGAAGGTTGACACCCATGAGACCGTCCTGGAGAACCTCAAACGCACGCAGGAAGAACTTGAGGCGTCGCAGAGCAAGGGGCAGGAGTTGCGGCGGCAGTTGGCGGTGATGACCGCCGAGTTGGACTCGCTCAAAGCGCGCCTTCAGCAGGCCGAGGCTTCGGCCAAGCGGCTGAGCGCGGCCGAGACAGGCATGAAAGAAGCCAACCGCAAGCTCGACGCGGCGCTTGCTGATCTGGCCAAGGAACAGGAGAAATCGCGCCAGCTGCAGACCAGCGTGCTGGACGCGAACATCAAGATCACCCGGCTTGAACAGACGATCATGCGCGAGAAGATCGCCCGGGCCAGGGAGGTCCAGGCGGAGCTGAAGCGCTATGGCATTGAGGTGAAAGACAATCCCGTGGCGGTTGGCCAGGAGGGATCGAAGTGAGCCGTCTTCTGAGTGGAGTGAGCCTTGCGGCGGTTGTGGCGCTTGCGGCTGGGTGCGCGCAAATGGCCAAGCCCGCCTCCCCGCGTCGCATCAACGCCTACGTAAGCCCCAAAGCCAGCGAGGTTAAGAGGGTGATGGTCGTTCTGTTCGGATCCAACGGCGCCGACATGTCGGTGCGGCGGACGGTCACGGATGCGTTTGTGAGAAGCCTGCGCGATCATCACCGTCTGCAAGTGCTCGTCGCGCCTGAAGGCGACGACCGCCTGTCCGTGCAGTTCGAGATGTGGCGCCGCGGGCAGATCGAGCCGGACACCGTAATCCTGGCCAAGAAGCTGTACCGGTGCGATGCCTTCGTCTTTGGCGTTGTCACCGATTACAAGCCTTACGACCCGCCCGTGCTTGGCTTGCGGGCCGCCATGGTCAGCGGCGACTCGGGCGCCATCCTCTGGGAGGCGGAGGGGCTCTTCGACGCCGCTGACAAGAACCTCCACGATGACTTCGCCGCGCTCGTTCAG
>CAYYEE010000312.1:0-5664 GCA_964470775.1 uncultured Planctomycetota bacterium
GCGCGGACCGCGCCGCCTTCCGCGACCTCTTCGTGAGCCGGGCCGTGGAGGCGTGGCGGGGCCGGGGCCGCGAGGCCGTGGCCGCGGCGGCCGTGGAGAACGTGCTGCGGCTGATGTGCGACGAGGAGACGCCGTTCTGCCTTTGGGACTTCTCGGCCGTGTCGCGCTGGGCGCGCAAGCGCGGCCTGGCCGTGGAGGCCGACGACCTCCGCCAGCGCTTCGTCGAGGCGCTGCGCGAGGCCCTTTGCCAGGCGGCGCGCAAGTCGCTCGCCCACGCCGCCCCCGAAGAAGTGTTCGACCGCCTCGTCACCTGCGGCATGGACGCGTTCGCGCCCCTGAGCTCCGTGGGCTCGGAAGACTGGAACTTCCGCGTCTTGCAGGAGTGGGGCGACGCGCTGGGGCTGCGCATCCCCGTCAGCCAGTGGCAGAAGACGGACATGGAAGACGAGGCGCCCGAAGGCAAGGCCGGCGCCGAGCCGCCCGCGGAGGTGGACCAGGACAAGGCCAAGCGCGACGAAATCCGCAAGTGGCTGGCCGAGCGCCTGCCCCGCGCCGCCGGCTCGCGGCCGCCCGTGGACCTGGTGTGCGACATGCTGCGCCATGAACTGAACCGGCTGCTGGGCGTCATGGAAGCGGAGAAAGCCTCCAACTACCGGACCATCGTCACCGCGCTCGACAGCGCGTTCGACCTGGGCGTCTCCGACGGCGAGTTGCAGGCCATTGTGCGGACCCAGCGCCAGCGGATGGCCAAGGACCTGGCCGGGCTGTGGCTCCAGGCCACGGCGCAGGAACCCGAGGAGAAGCTGGCGCCCGCGGCCTTCGAGGACATGCTGGCGGTCTTTCTGGACTATGATCTGGCCCGGCCGGGACGGAATTTCGCCGAACTGTCCGAGATGATGCGCCGGCGCTTCGAGATCGAAATAGACCCCTTTGACCTGAGCCACTATGCGCTGCAGGATTTGCCGGACCGGCTCATGGAGCAGGTGCGCGAGAAGTATGCGCGGCGCCGCGCCGAGATGACCCCGGAGCTCATGAACCAGCTCGAGCGCTACCTGCTGCTTCAGAAGATCGACAGCAAGTGGAAGGATCATCTCTACAACATGGACCACCTCAAAGGCGGCATCGGGATGCGCGCCTATGCGCAGGTGGACCCGAAGGTCGAGTACACGCGCGAAGCCCGGCGCATGTTCATGGAGATGATGGCCTCCATCCGCGAAGACGTGGCGGACCTGATCCTGCGCGTGCGCATCGAGCGCGAGGAGCGGGCGCCCAGCGGCGGCCAGATGTGGCAGGGCGCCCAGACGGAGCGGCCCGCCAGCCAGGCCGTGGCCGCGCTGGCCGACGACGGCACGCGCGCCCAGCAGGAAGCCGCCATGGCCAGCGGGCAGCAAGGCGAAAAGCCCCGCCCCGTGCGCAAGACCGCCCAGGCCGTCGGCCGCAACGACCCCTGCCCCTGCGGCAGCGGCAAGAAATACAAGAAGTGCTGCGGCGCGCAGGCGCAGTGAGGGGGCGGACCCCGTGGCGGCCCGCTGAAAAAGGCGCCGCGCCCGCGGGGACATGTTGCGCAAGCCCCCCAGCGGCGGGGCCGCAAAGCGCCCCCGCGACAGACGCGGGGTTTTCAACGGGCGGATAGGACGCATGGGACCTGGGGTCCTGTCGGCAACGGCCTGCCCACGGAGAGCGGCATGAGATTTTTGCTGGACATCGGGTACTTGCTGGCGATGGCCGCGCTGGCGCCCCTCGCGGCCTGGAAGGCGCTGTGGTCGGAGCGGTGGCGCGCGGGGTGGGGCCAGCGGCTGGGCTTTGGGCTGCCTCGGCGCCAAGACGACGCGCCCTGCGTGTGGATCCACGCCGTGAGCGTGGGCGAGGCCAGCCTGATCCGCACGATGGTGGATACGCTGCTGCGCGAACACCCCGCCTGGCGCGTGGCGGTCTCGACCTTCACCAACACCGGCCAGAACGTGGCGCGCGAGCGGTTCGGCGGCCGGGCCATGGTGTTCTACTACCCTCTGGACCTCTCGTTCGTCGTGCGGCGCGCGCTGCGGCGCATCCGCCCCACGGTCATCTGTCTCATCGAACTGGAGATCTGGCCCAACTTCGTGGCCGAGGCCCGGCGGGCGGGCGTTCCCGTGGTCATCGCCAACGGCCGCATGCGCGAGGAGCGCGTGGCCAAGTACCGCCGCTTCTGGAAGATGTGGGCCGCGCTGGCCGACCCCTCCACGGGCAACGCCTATTGCGTGCAGAACGAAACCTACGCGGACCGCTTCCGGCGCGCGGGTTTCCCGCCCGAGAAGATCAGCGTGACAGGCTCGATGAAATATGACGCGCTGGCCACGGAGGCGCCGGCCGGCAAGCTGGCCGCTCTGCGCCAGGCGTTCGGCCTGGCGCCGGGCGACACGGCCTGGATCGGCGCGTGCACCTGGCCGGGCGAGGAAGCCGCCTGCCTGCGCGTGCACCGGCGGCTGCGCCAGCGCTGGCCGGAGCTGCGCCTCATCCTGGCGCCGCGGCACATCGAGCGCGCGGCCGAGGTGGCGCGCGAGATCGAGGCGGCGGGATTCGCCTGCCGCCGAAGGACCGCCGCCGGGCCGGCGGAACCCGGCGCCGTGGGGCTGCTGGACACGGTGGGCGAGCTGTCCGCGGCCTATGGCCTGGCGCGCGCCGCCTTCGTGGGCAAGAGCCTGCTGGCGCAGGGCGGGCACAACGTGCTCGAACCCGCGGCCATGGGCGTGGCCACGCTCTTCGGGCCCAGGACGGACAACTTCGAGGACGAGACGCGGATGCTGCTGGCGGCGGGCGGCGCCGCGCTTGTTGATGACGAGGAAGGTCTATATAATAAACTTTCCTCGCTCTTGGCCGATGTTGAGGCTTGTGGCCGCATGGCCCAGGCCGGGAAGCGGGCTGTGATGGAACACCGAGGCGCCACGCGGCGGACGCTCGATGTCGTGGAGCGGGCCGTCGCCCGACGGATGGGCGGATCCGATGACCCAACGCGCGAAACGCAGGAAGGATGAGACGCCAATGAAAAAGCCAGGGAGCTATCTGTTCACGTCGGAATCGGTGGGCATGGGGCATCCGGACAAGCTGGCGGACCAGATTTCGGACGCGGTGCTGGACGCGATCATCGCCCAGGACAAGAAGTGCCGCGTCGCGTGCGAAACCCTGCTCACCACCGGCGTGGCGTTCGTGGCCGGCGAAATCACGACCGACTGCTATGTCGACATCCCCATGGTCGCGCGCGACGCCATCAAGGAGGTCGGCTATGTCAGCGCGGACATGGGCTTCGACTATCACACCTGCTCGGTCATCACCGCGATCCACCAGCAGTCGCCGGATATCTCCATCGGCGTCACCGCGGGCCAGGGGCTGCACAAGGAGCAGGGCGCCGGCGACCAGGGCATGATGTTCGGCTTCGCCATCAACGAGACGGAAGAGCTGATGCCCATGCCCATGGTGCTGTCGCACCAGTTGATGGAGAACCTGGCCGACGCGCGCATCACGGGCAAGCTGCCTTACATCTGGCCCGACGGCAAGTGCCAGGTCACCGTGGAATACAAGAACGGCAAGCCCTTCCGCATCGACACCGTGGTGTTGAGCACGCAGCACGCGCCCGACGTTTCGCACGACCGGATCGAGAAGGACATCATCGAGAAGATCATCGTTCCCACCATGCCCAAGGGCATGTTGGACAAGAAGACGGTGTACCACGTCAACCCCACGGGCCGGTTCGTCGTGGGCGGCCCCATGGGCGACACAGGCCTCACCGGACGCAAGATCATTGTGGACACCTACGGCGGCATGGGCCGTCACGGCGGCGGCGCCTTCAGCGGCAAAGACCCCACCAAGGTGGACCGGTCCGCGGCCTATGCCGCGCGCCACGCGGCCAAGAATCTGGTGGCCGCCGGCGTGGCCGAACGGCTGGAGCTGCAAGTTTGCTACGCCATCGGCGTGGCCGATCCCCTGGCGTTCTACGTGGACACCTTTGGCACGGGCGTCATCGCCGACGACAAGATCATCGAGATCGTCCGCAAGGTCTTCGATTTCCGGCCCGCCGCCATCATCCAGCGCCTGGACCTGCTGCGGCCCATCTACATGGAAACAGCGCGGCACGGCCACTTCGGCCACAACCGCCCCGAGTTCACGTGGGAGCGGACGGACAAAGTGGACGAGATCAAGAAGCTGGCCGGGCTGTAAAGGCAAAGGGGAAACAGAGCCGGGCCGCGCAAGGCCCAGAGCGTGGAGAGACAAGTGGTGGCGAAAAAGAAGCTTGAAGGCGACGTACGGAGCATGAAGCTGGCCGGCGAGGGCCAGAGGCGCATTCTGTGGGCCGACAACGACATGCCCGTCCTGCAGGCCATCCGGGCGCGCTTCCAGAGAGAGAAGCCGCTCAAGGGCCTGGTGATGGGCTGCTGTCTGCACGTGACGTGCGAGACGGCCAACCTGGCGCGAACGCTGCAAGCCGGCGGCGCCCAGGTGTGGCTGTGCGCGTCCAACCCCCTCTCCACCCAGGACGACGTGGCCGCGTCGCTCATCCGCGATTTCGGCATCCGCACCTTCGCCATCCGCGGCGAGGACTACAAGTCCTACTACAAGCACATCCACGCCGTGCTGAAGGCCAAGCCCTCCATCACCATGGATGACGGCGCGGACCTGGTGAGCACGCTGCACAACGAGTACCCGGCTCTCTGCGGCCAGGTGATGGGCTCCATGGAAGAGACCACCACCGGCGTCATCCGGCTGCGCGCCATGGCCAAAGACGGCGCGTTGAAGATTCCGGTGGTCGCCGTCAACGACGCCGACTGCAAGCACCTCTTCGACAACCGCTTCGGCACGGGCCAGAGCACGGTGGACGGCATCATCCGCTCCGTGGGCCCCTTGCTGGCGGGCAAGACGGTCGTCGTGGCCGGCTATGGCATGTGCGGCCGCGGCTTTGCCAGCCGCGCGCGCGGCATGGGCGCCAAGGTCATCGTCACCGAGGTGGACCCCCTCAAGGCGCTCGAAGCCGTGATGGAAGGCTACTGGGTGATGTCCATGAAGGACGCCGCCCGCGTGGGCGACGTGTTCTGCACGCTGACCGGCGACATCAACGTGCTGCGCGCGGAGCACTTCGCGGTGATGAAGGACGGCGCCGTGGTCTGCAACAGCGGCCACTTCAACGTGGAGATCGACATCCCCGCCCTGGCCAAGATGTCCAAAGGCAAGCCGCGTTGCGTCCGCCGCAACGTGGAGGAATACGTGATGAAGGACGGCCGCCGCATCTACCTGCTGGGCGAAGGCCGCCTCATCAACCTCGCCGCGGCCGAAGGCCACCCCGCCTGCGTCATGGACATGAGCTTCGCCGTCCAGGCCCTGGCCACGGAGTGGGTCGTCAAGAACAAGGGCAAACTGGACGTGCGCGTCCACGACGTGCCCAAGAGCATTGACAAATGGGTCGCCGACCTCAAGCTCAAGAGCATGGGCGTCAAGATCGACAAGCTGACGGACGAGCAGGAGAAATACCTGCAAAGCTGGCAGATGGGCACGTGACCCGGCCCCAAGCCGCGCAGCGATGAAACCAGAAGCCCCGGTTCGCGAGAGCCGGGGCTTCTGGCGCCTAACGGCCCGTTGAAAAGGACACCGCGTCGGCGGGGACATGGCGCCTCAGCCCGCCAACGGCGGGATCGCAAC
>CAYYEE010000313.1:0-5659 GCA_964470775.1 uncultured Planctomycetota bacterium
TCTGGACGTAGGCGGCTTCCTCGCTACCGAGCAACTCCTCCGCGCGCTCGCACAGGGCACGGATGCGAGCGATGTCGTTGAGACCGTCCGTGAGCGAGGGATCCAGACGGATCCCTTGCAGCCGCCCGGCCAGCGACACGGCAATAGCATTTGAGTAGAGACCGTGGGTCGGCGGCCTGCCGCCCGGCTTGCCGCGCTTGGCTGAGCCTGCGCCGTGCATCCGGCACACGGACCAGCCGTTGACCGCAAAGCTGAGGCACCTTGTTCCGTCGCGCCGAGTAGCCTTGCACCTGATCTTCTGACCGTTCCTCATGCTCTCGCCTCGTCTTCTTCGTGTACCACTGCATGGGGTTTCTCTAAGGACGTACCATTGCATGGGGTTTCCAAGCCATAGACCCCAGCGCCTCAGACATCCGTCTTGCGGATCCCGACCACGACCCCTGCCATCGAAGCGTTGATTTCGTCGTGGATCCTCTGACGGATCGCCGCGTCGGTGATGTGCTTGTCCAGCGCCCGGTTGATCGCGTCCATGCCCAGCCTCAAGGCGTCCAAGGTCACCCCGCCAGCCCGCTTCTCCAGCGCGCCGTAATAGCGGTCAATGGACGCGATGGTCTCCGCGCTGATGCGGACCAGCCGCTCGTACCAGTCCATGAGCCGCCCCCGCATTCGCGACAGATCTTCCGGCGGGGCGCCCTGGTCGAGCATGGAGAGGAACCGGGACTCTTCACCGGACAGGATTGCCTCGCCCCGAAGGGTCAAAGCGCGAATCTGCGCGACCTCGTTCACTCCGTCCATGAGAAGGGGGTCATCTTTCAGGGCCGTCCGGCTGGCCTCAAGCGCCCCTATCAGCGTGACGGACTGTAGCCCGTGTGTCGGTGGCCGTCCGCCCGGCTTGCCGCGCTTGGGCGAGCCTGCGCCGTGCATCCGGCACACGGACCAGCCGTTGACCGCGAAGCTGAGGCACCTTGTTCCGTCGCGCCGAGTAGCCGTGCACCTGATCTTCTGCCCGTTCCTCATCCGTTCACCTCTCCTCTTCCTGTACCACTGCATGGGGTTTCTCTAAGGACGTACCATTGCATGGGGTTCCCGCTACACAGCAACGGGCAACAGATGTCCACAGCCCATTCAGCCGCAACTGCGTCCACGCCGGTTGCAGCCAGCCCTGCGCCGAGCTCTCGTGATCTTCCCCGTCGCCGCCAACAGCCGACGCGCGCCCCTGTCCAGCGGAGAGTGCGGCATTCCGTGCGTTGCGCCATGGGGATGCGGAACAGGGTCATGGCTTGCCCCCAGCGTCTACGACCGAGATCAACGCCAGCACGGCTGCCTTCATGGGTTCCGGCAGCTCCGGCCATGCAAGGACAACGCGGCGCAGGTCCGGGTCGGTGCCTCTAGTCTCCACTTCGTCAGGTTCGGCGCCCCGAGCTCCGCTGGCGAACTGGCCCTTGTGCTCACCGCGCTGCTCGACGACACGCCCCGGGATGGATGGTTCTGCTGCCCCGTCGCGGCCCGCGTTTGGGTCGCAGCCGGTACACATTGGGGGTAGACGCCCACTGGCAGATATTGTAACCCATTGGCCTGCATAATGGTTAGGACATCCTGACACGGGACTCAAAATCCCGCGGGCTTCACGGCCTGTAAGGGTTCGACTCCCTTCTCTGGCACCAGCCTTGCCCACCAAGGAATGGCCCGAAACGGCCATTCCTTGGCGTTTTTGGGGTTCGTGGATTTCCGCGCCGCGGCTCGTCTACTCCCGCCCGCGGCCGGCGAGGCGAGGCCACAGATCCGATGTCACTTGGCGTTCACGTCCACGCCTGCGGCCATGTCCAGCCGATGCCATACGTCGGAGGAGGTGTTGGCGAAGTAGCTGTGGGTGGAGGTGATGCCCGAGCCGAACGCGCTGCCGAAGTACCAGTTGGCGGCCAGCATGTAGGGGTACTCGCGGCCGCCGAAGCCGGATGTGCCATAGCCCTGCGTGTGCCAGATGATGCTCTGCTGCGGGTCGCCGTACCATTGCGCATGGCCATCGCCATACACCGCGGTGTAGCCGTCCACGTGGTGCTTCAGGCCATACCCGGCCGCGCGGCGCGAGTCGTCCATGGTCTGCGTGGGCATGACGCCTGATCCGTAATGCGTGTAGCGGCCCAGCGCGTCAAAGGAGAAGCCTTTGCTGAACGTATCCATGACCAGCGTGCGGCCATTCAGTTCGCGCAGCGTGCGAAAGAGTGGCTGGTTGATCCGCGCCGTCACCACGGGCAGCGTGCCGGCAAGGGCCGTGGCCGGCGTGCCGTCCAGCCACACGTGCCAGGGCATCCAGATACCCAGGTACGTGTTGCGGTAATTGTAGGTGGAAAAGGCGATCACAGCGCGCGTCGTGTACTCGTGCTTGCTCCAGTCGCCGTACTGCAGCGCGGCGCCGCCACGGCCGCCGATGCCCGCCCAGTGGCGAAGGTCGTAGACTTCTTTGCCCGGTTTGCCGCCTGTGGTGCTGTCGGGCTGCATGTCTCTGGCGCTGGCGCAGTAGAGCGCGCCCACGTCGGGCAGGTAGCCGGCCGTCACCAGGAACCCCAGCCCCATCGGCGCCGCGTTGAGCTTTCCGGCGGCGAAGCTGTATGGCGTCTCCGTGGGCTTGACGGCATAGGCAAAGGTTCGCCACGACAGGCAGTATTGGCCGTCCACGCGCACAGGCGTGTCGCCGGGCTTTCCCGCGTAGTATTGCTCCGCGTAGTTGTAGGGGTACTTATGGATGGACGGCGTGTGGGCCGCTCCCACGCTGTGGTCCACCCCACACGTGTTCGGTTGCCACGTGATCCCGTCAAGGCCCGTCAAGCCCGTGGTTGTGAAGCACCACCCGAAATTGCCCGGCGAAGTGTTGGCCCACCCAGCCCAACTGGGGAGGTAGCCGCTGTAGTCTCCCGCGTAGGTAGTGGCCGCAAGGCCGATTTGCTTGAGGTTGCTCAGGCAAGAGGATCGTCTCGCTTTTTCTCGAGCTGCGGACAGGGCTGGCAGCAGCATGGCCGCCAAGATCGCGATGATGGCCACCACCACCAGGAGTTCAATCAGTGTAAACCCACACCACATCAGTCGTTGCAACCAGTTGGGACTGGTCATGCTCGCCCTCCTCCAGCAACCAAGCGCGACTCGACCAGGACGCGCCCCCTCGGTGGCGTCCGAAGATTTCCCTACCTGAAGTGTAAGTCAGGTCCCCCTGTGAGTCAACCCATTTTCCTCGCTTTTTTGTCCAGCCCAGGCCCTCGATACGCCAAGTCTCGCCTCCCGCCATGCCGCCGAGTCGGCGCACTCCGGTTCACGCCAAACCACGACCTGCGTGCGGGGCTTAGCCCCACAGGAACGTGCGTGAGACCATAAGATCGTGTTGGTCTCTGGCCGACCTATTGCGGTCGGCGTCGAACTGTGGGTGAGGCGGCGATCCGGTGGATCGCCGAACCTTCACGGCGCAAAGGCCTTGCCGCCCCGTCCGCATTTGCTTTCGCGCCGTACGCCGATAGAATAGCGTCATGCGCGCGGGGCGCGGCTTGGGGCTGACGTGCTGGCCCTCGCGCCTGCGCCTTGCTTCGCGTCCCCTGCGCCTTGTTCGTCTGGACGTCATTAAGGATTGCACCATGCTCTTGCGCCGAATCCTCCTCGCGCTCACCGTGCCCTGTCTGGCCGCCTGTGTCTCGCTGGCCCAACCCGCCGCCACGCCCCCGGCCAAGAAGCCAGCCGCGCCCGCGCTTGCCGCCCCGGCTGAGCCGCCTCCGTTCCGCCTCGGCGGGCCGGAGATGTACAAGATGACTCTCGACGTGCACACCGTCGTCATGGGCGACGTCAACGGTGACGGCCTGACGGACATCGTCGTGCCCGAGAACGCCTACGCGCGCATCCTGTGCCTGGTGCAGCGCAGGGCTGGCGACGCGGCCAAGGCTCGGCCGCCGCGTCTGGCGGTCAACGAGCTGCCTGACGACCCTCGCTTCGAGAAGGTGCGCTACCTGGCCGGCAAGCGTATCTATGACCTTGCCGTGGGTGATCTCAACAGCGACGGCCGCGACGACCTTGTCTTCTACGGCGACCCGCCGGAGCTCGTCATCGTGTTTCAGAACGCCGATGGTTCCTTTGGCCGCAAGCAGACCTTCGACATCCGCGACGGGGCCAAGCGGCCGCACATCATGGTCATCGCCGATTTCAACGGCGACAAGAAGAACGATCTCTGCATGTTGGGCGAGAACTCGACCTACTTCATTTATCAACAGGCCGACAACACCATGGGCAAGCCGATCAGCTTCCCAGGCGTGCCGTCCGACTGCTTCGCCCTCACGCCCGGCGACTACAACGGTGACGGCCGCACCGATCTGCTCTACGCCACAGGCGGCAAGGAAGAGCCCTTCTCCATTCGTCTCCAGAGCGCCCAGGGCCGCATGAGCCCCGAGGCGCCCTTCAGCATCCCGCCCATTCGCGCCATGATCGTCGGCGATCTGGACACCGACGGCCAGGACGAACTGCTGGCCATAGAGCAGGCCGGCGGACGGCTCGTCGTCTACAAGCTCGTCCAAGAGCCGTCGGCCCCGGCGCTGTTGCGCGGACAAGTGCGGCGTTATCCCCTGCCCGACGTGGGCCGCGGACGCGCCCGATCCATGGCCGTCGCCGATCTTGACGGCGACGGCCGCCTCGACGTGTTCCTTACCGACCCCGCCTCCGCGCAGATCGAGTGGTTCCGCCAGGACAAGTCCGGCCTCCTGCTCCAGCCCGAGGTGTTCCCCTCGCTTCAGAACGCTACGGCCCTTAAGGCCGTTGACCTGAACGGCGACGGCAAGGTGGAGTTCCTTGTCCTGAGCGCGGACGAGCAGGTGCTGGGCCTGGCCAGCCTCGAGGCATCGGGGCGCATTGGCTTCCCCACCCGCATCGCCACGGAGAACAAGCCCACGGCCGTCGGCGTTGGCGACGTGGACGGCGACGGCAAGCCGGAGATCATCTACGCCTCGACGCAGAACTACGACCGTTCCATCTGCGTCCTCAAGCCAGTGGAAGGCGTCAACTGCCGGACCCTGGCCAAGACGCCTCTCAAGAACGCCAAGAGCGACCCCAACGAGATCCTTGTCGCCGACGCCAACCAGGACGGCCGGCCCGACATTCTCGTGTTCGAACCCTTCCACGGCATGCGCATCCTTGTCCAGAACGAGGAGGGCGGCTTTGAGGACGTCTCGCAGGGCAAAGGCTACGGCGCGGCCATGGCCGCCAAGCTCAACGCCGGCTCCGTGGCCGTCGGCGACGTCACGGGAGACGGCAAGCCAGAGATCATCGTGGCCCAGAAGAACTTCGCCCGCGCGCTGCGCCTCGATGCCTCGGGCGCGCTCCAGGTCGTAGACCAGTTCAACGGCCGTGAAGCCGCATCCGTCATCGAGGGCGTGGCCGTCACCGATCTCGACGGCGACAAGGTCAACGAAGTGCTGCTGGTTGATACCTACACCAAGTCCGTGTCCGTCCTCAAGAAGCAGGCGTCCGGCCTGTACGCCATTGTCCAGAACGTCCCCATCGGCGTGGTCCAGCCCAAGGACACCCTGGTCACCGACTTTGACGGCGACGGATCGCCCGATCTGGTTCTCTTTGGCGGCAACCGCGTGGTCCTTTTCCTTAGCGCCGCTCCCAAGCTGGAGCTCAAAGAGAT
>CAYYEE010000314.1:0-5639 GCA_964470775.1 uncultured Planctomycetota bacterium
CATGAATGACAAGGTCCGCATCGGGATTGTCGGCTCGAAGTTCGCCGCTGATTTTCACGCGGATTCGTATAGCCGCAACGAGCACGCGCAGGTGGTGGCGGTCGCGGCTATCGACAACTTGGAGCCGTTCTCCAAGAAGTGGAACATCCCGGACACGTATCTGGACTACAAGGAGATGTTCAAGCGCGGCGATATTGACCTTGTGTCCGTGTGCGTGCCCAACTTTTTGCACTATCCGGTGGTGATGGCCGCGGCGGAGGCGGGCAAGCATGTTCTTTGCGAGAAGCCGCTGGCGACCAACTCGGCGCACGCGAAGGAGATGGTGGAGGCGTGCCGCAAGAAGGGCGTGATTTTGCTATACGCCGAGGACTGGGTGTTTTCGCCGGCTCTTCGGCGGGTGATAGCCGTGGTCAAGGAGGGCGCCATTGGCGATCCGCTTTACCTCAAGGCGAAGGAGTGTCACAACGGCACGCACAGCCCGTTCGCGAAGGACAAGACCAAGTGCGGGGGCGGGTCGCTGATTCACCTGGGGATTCACCCCATTGGGTGGGCGCTGCATCTGCTGGGCGACGAAGGCCGCAACAAGGTGGTGGAGGTCGTGGGCGTTTGCAATAAAGGGCTTGCGGACAACTACGTGCACAAGGACAACAGCGGCGAGGACTTTGGCCTGGGCGTGATGACGTTCGCCAAGGGCCAGCGCGCGTTTGTCGAGGGCAACTACATCACCGTGGGCGGCATGGATGACAAGATCGAGATCTACGGCCGCGAGGGCGTGATCAAAGTGGACCTGACGTTTGGGTCGCCGATCGATGTCTATAGCCGGCCGGGCTACTCGTACGCCATCGAGAAGGCGGACAACACGCTGGGCTGGACCAAGCCGGCGGTGGACGAGTTCTACAACCTGGGCTACGTGGACGAGCTGGCCCACGCGGTGGAATGCGTCCGGCAGAAGCGCGAGCCGATGTACGGGTGCAGCGGACGGATGGGCGCGGCGTGCGTGGAGATCATCGAGGCGATGTATGAATCCAGCCGCACGGGACGAGTGGTGCGCGGCGAGTGGGGTTGATGCGGTTGGAGTCCAGCAGCCTGTTGAAAATGTCGCGTCTGTTCAGGGGACACGTTGCGATCCCGCCGTCGGCTGGCTGAGGCGCCATGTCCCCGCCGACGTGGTGTCTTTTTCAACGGGCCGCTGGACGGGATTGTGCGAGGAGCCTGCGCCGCGTGATGGCGCAGGCTCCGGCTTTCTGGGGGTGAAGGAGCTGGGAGGACGTCACGCCCTGGCGGGCGTGGAGGCGGGAGGAGTGGCGGTTACGGGCGCGCGACGGCCTTGGTAGCGGGGCGCTGTGGCGCGCAGATGCGCGGTGGCGCGCCGTTTCTCCTTGCGCTCGTCTTCCTTTCTTGCGGATTGCGCGAGGTACTCATTGAGCAGCGCTTCGTTCTTGAAGCCTGGGCATTTGCGGTGATGCCACATGTCGTGCGGGCACTCGTAGACGCCGCACTTCTCTCCTTGGTTGAGTCCGCAGCCGTGGCACTGATTTACAGGCTTCCTCGTGAGCTTCATGATGGCTCCTTTCTGTTGTTGCCCCGACATAGCATTAAGCGCATACCCTCCTTGGCACGGTCTGGTCATTCAAGTGGCCCGCAGGATTCCGAGTCATTGGGGCGCGCGTTGGCGGGGCCAACGACTGGGCGTCTGGCTTCTGAGACGAAACGACGCAACGGACGGGGGACGGCGTCGGCGGGCGACGCGGGCGCTTTCGATTGCTCGTGAATACAAGTTCACGGCCGCTGGCGTTGGCGCGTCCTGGGAACTGCGATGCCCCATTCTCCCTTGCCCCAGGCGCTGGCCCACCCCAGTGGGCCAGCATTATCTGTTGCAGCACATGGCTGGACGGGCGCGTGCGCTTCATCTCTATGGAAGGTTATCCCAAGAATGAAGGTGTGTCAAGGGAAGGGCTTGCAATTGGGGGAATGAGGCATGGGACGCATGGCGCCTATGGGAGTCATTGGTGGTGTAGTGGCGATAACCCATTGTTTGAATGAGGGTTAGGAGCGCTGTTTGACCCCCGGGGATGCGGGTGGTAGCATATGTGTGTTCACGCCGCCGTTCGCGCGGTGGTGAGTTCCCTAGTCCTCAAGGCTATGTTATGGCCTCCAAGCGTATCCCTGCCGGCGCGGCGCTGTTTGCGGTTGGCGTGACCGTATTCTTTGCTGCTTTTCTGGTGTATCCGGTCTTCTACGTCTTTGACCGGGCGTTCGCGCCTGGCGCGACGGCGGTGATGCGTCCTGGCGAGCCTCCGCCTGTGGCGCAGTCGCGCTTCTCGCTTGAGTACTTTCGCCTGATGATTCAGTCGGACGTGGAGCGGGAGTGCCTGTGGAACTCGGCGGCGTTGGGTCTGGTGACGGTGCTGGGCACGAGTCTGCTGTGTTTCCCGCTGGCGTTGTTGAACGTGCGCTACCGGTTTTGGGGCAAGGGGTTGATGACCGGGCTTGTGCTTGCGCCGATGATCATGCCGCCGTTCGTGGGCGCGATCGGCATGCAGCGTGTTTTGTCGCGGGAGGGGTGTCTGAACCTGATTCTGGCGCACGCGTACGGTTGGGTGTGCGGGTTGTTCGGCGCGGACGCTTCTGGGTTCGATGGCATTGATTTTCTTGGGGCGGGTGGGTTCTGGGCTGTGGCGGTGATGCAGGTCCTGCACCTCTATCCGATCATGTACCTGAACGTGGTTTCGGCGCTGGCGAACGTGGATCCGTCGCTCGAGGACGCGGCGCGGAACCTGGGCGACCGGGGGTTGCGGCTGTTCCGAAAGATCACGCTGCCGCTGCTGCTGCCGGGTTACTTTGCGGGCGCGATTCTTGTTTTTGTGTGGGCATTCACGGACTTGGGCACGCCGCTGGTCTTCGGTTTTCGGCGGGTGATCGCGGTTCGCGTCTTTGACCGGCTTTCGGACATTTCAGAGAATCCGATGGGCTACGCGAGCGTGGTGGTGATGGTGGTGGTGTCGGCGCTGGCGTTCCTGGCGGCTCGGGCGCTGACGGGGCGGCGGGCCTATGCCATGACGTCGAAGGGGTCGGCTGGGTCTTCGGAACGGCCGCTGGGGTGGGTGGGGACGTGCGTGGCTTTTGGCGTGGTGTCCTGTTTCTTGCTGGCGGCGCTGGCGCCGCACGCGGCGGTGCTGCTGGCGTCGGCGGCGGACGAGTGGCAGGGCTCCGTGGCGCCGTCGTCGTGGACGCTGGACGGGTATAGGGCGGTCTTTTCCAAGGACGTGCTGCTGTTGAGCGTGCGCAACAGCTTGTTTTTGAGTCTGTCGAGCACGCTGGTGGACGCGATTCTGGGCGTGGGGCTGGCGGTGATCTTGGTTCGTCTGCGCAGGCCGGCGCTGGCGTTCTTGGATGCGCTGGCCATGACGCCGCTGGCGCTGCCGGGTTTGGTGCTGGCGTTTGGCTATGTGGCGTGCTACGGGGACACGCCGGGGCTGAACCCCAAGGTGAACCCGATTCCGCTGTTGATCATCGCGTATTCGGTGAGGCGGCTGCCCTTTATGCTGAGGTCGGTGGCGGCGGGCTTGCAGCAGACCAGTGAGGCGATGGAGGAGGCGTCGTTGAACCTGGGGGCCACGCCAGGTCAGACGCTGAGCCGGATCACGATTCCATTGGTCCTGGCCAACGTGGTGGCCGGGGCCATTCTGACGTTTTCATTCGCAATGCTAGAGGTTAGCGACAGCCTGGTGCTGGCGGCCAATCCGCGCTTCTATCCCATCACCAAGGCCATCTATACGGCGAGCAAGGAACTGGGGCAGGTGGGGCTGCGCAATTCAAGCGCGATGGGTGTGCTGGCGATGTTCCTGCTGGCGGGGGCTCTGGTGGCGGCGGGGGCGTTGCTGGGCAAGCGCATGGGTGAGATCTTCCGGTGGAGGTGAGGGGGGCGGCGGGGCGCGTGGCTTGGTAGGTGTGGGAGGTATGGGAGAGGTGTTGATATAATTAGGACTTGCGCTTTTCTTTCTTCCTGGGGGGGCCATGCCTCTTTTCGACGATCTACGACGTTTTGATTGGGCGCTGCTGGCGTGCGCTGTGGGCCTGACGGCCATCGGCGTGGCCTTCATTCACAGCGCCACGACACCGCCCGCAACGACGGGGGTGGATGGGGCGCCGGGCTTCTGGCTGAGCGCCAAGGCGAGCAAGCAGGCGGCCTATGCGGTGTTCGGCCTGGTGGCGTGCCTGGGGCTGGCGTCGGTGGACTACCTTGTGTGGCGCAAGTGGGCTTATGCGCTTTACGCGGGCGGGTTGGTGGCGTTGTTGTTGCTGTTCGTGGCGGGGGCGTCTTCGGGCGGGTCGCGGCGGTGGTTCCGCTTGGCGGGGGCCAGCTTGCAGCCGTCGGAGATGATGAAGGTCTTCTTTATTCTGGCGCTGGCGTGTTACCTTATGTACCGGCGCAACTACCGGACGCTGATGGGCCTGAGCCGGCCGTTCCTGTTCGCGGTGGCGCCGATGCTCCTTATCCTCAAGCAGCCAGATCTCGGCACGGCGATGGTTTTCTTGCCGGTGCTGTTCGCCATGTTGTACGTGGCTGGCGCGCGGCCGCGGCATCTGGCGGCGGTGATCCTGGCTGGGGCGTTGCTGGCGCCGGCGATGTGGTTTACGGGCGCTGTGAACGCGTATCAGAAGGCGCGTGTGACTTCGTTTCTTGATCCGAAGCGCGATCCTTCGGGGGTGGGGTATCACATTATCGAGTCGCTGGTGGCGATCGGCTCGGCGGGGTGGACTGGGCACGGCTATCACAAGGGGCCTCAGAATCTGCTCAACAAGGTTCCGGAGCAGGAGACGGATTTCATCTTCGCGGTGATCGCGGAGGAGTGGGGGTTTTTGGGCGGGGCACTGGTGGTCGGTCTTTGTTTTGTTCTTTTCTGGCGGCTTTTCGCGATTGCATCGCGGACGCGCGAGCCCTTCGGCCGGCTGGTTGTGGCGGGGTGCGCGGCGATGCTGGCGTTCCAGGCTGTGGTGAACATGGGGATGACCATGCGGCTTTGCCCGATCACGGGTCTGACCCTGCCTTTTGTGAGTTACGGGGGCTCTTCTCTGGTGACCAACTGCGGCGTGCTGGGCGTCGCCCTCAGCGTGGGGATGAGGCCGAAGTTCGTTGTCGCGCCGGAGGACCTGGATTGGAGTGATGATGACTCTTCGTGAGAAACTGCTGCGCCGTGTCATTCCTCGCGTTCATGCGCCCGCCCAGTATACGGGCGATGAGCTGAACGCGATTGTGAAAGACCATCGCGGCGTGGAGGTGACGTTCTGTCTGGCCTTTCCTGACACGTATTCGGTGGGGATGTCGCAGACGGGGTTGCACATCCTTTATGGCACGCTGAACGCCAGGCCGGACGTGGCGGCGGAGAGGGCTTTCGCGCCTTGGGTGGACATGGCGGGCCTGCTCGTGGAGGAGGGGCTGCCGCTGTACAGTCTGGAGACCTTTACGCCGCTGCGCGAGTTCGACATGGTGGGCTTTTCGCTGCAGTATGAGATGGGCTACACCAACGTGCTGGCGATGCTGGAGCTGGCGGGGATTTCCGTGCTTGCGTCGGAGCGGGGAGTGGACGAGCCGCTGATTGTGGCGGGGGGGCCGGGCGCGTTCAATCCGGAGCCGC
>CAYYEE010000315.1:0-5627 GCA_964470775.1 uncultured Planctomycetota bacterium
TGCGCCCTTTTTGCGCTACTCTTCCGGCGCGTGACGCCAAACTCCAGGGAAATGCCTTGCATTTCCGAAACACCACAGGGCGGGCTAACTCGATACTTTGGACGCGTCAAGCGCCGGGTTTGTGTCATGTAGTGTTTCAGAGATAGCAAAGCTATTTCTGAAACACTACACTAGAATCAGACGCGGCAAGCGCGGCTTGGGCGCCGCGCATTGCCGAGCGAGGACAAGGCGAAGCGATGAACGATGACGCCCCCCCCGGACCGGCCAAGGCGCCGGTGTCCGTGATTGTGCCGGTGAAGAACGAAGCAGCCAACATCGAGGCCTGTCTGGCGCATCTGGCCTGGGCGGACGAGGTGTTTGTGGTGGACAGCCAGAGCACGGACGCCACGGCGCAGATCGCGGAGCGCATGGGCGCCAAGGTGGCGCAGTTCCACTTCAACGGCGTGTTCCCCAAAAAGAAGAATTGGGCGCTGGAGAGCCTGCCTCTGCGCAATGCGTGGGCGCTGATCGTGGACGCGGACGAGCACATCACGGAGGAGCTGGCCCAGGAGATTGCGGCGGTCGTGGCGCGGCCGGAGGCGGACGGCTACTTCATCAACCGGCGGTTCTATTTCATGGGCCGGTGGATCAAACACTGCGGCTATTATCCGAGCTGGAACATGCGGCTCTTCCGCCGCGACAAGGGGCGATACGAACGTATCGAGTGCGCGGAGGCGCAGACCGGCGACAACGAGGTGCACGAGCATGTGGTCTTGGACGGCCGGGCGGGGTATCTGAAGAGTGACATGCTCCACTTCGCCTATCCCAGCATCGGGGTCTGGGTGGAGAAGCACAACCGCTACTCGGAATGGGAGGCGCACGCGGCGGGGCGGTTGCTGGAGCGCCGCGAGGAGGACAGGCGGATCGGCCGCAAGCTCTACCTGAAACGGCTGCTCAAGCGGGTGTATCTGCGGCTGCCTTTTCGCTTCGTATTCCGCTTCTTCTACGCCTATGGCATCCGGCTGGGCTTCCTTGACGGGCGGCCGGGGTTCATCTTTTGCGCGCTGCTGGCGTTCTATGACTTCCTGGGCTGGGCCAAGGGGTGGGAGTTGAGGTTTCAAAGGGGCGGGGCGGCGTCACGTTGAGGGGCTTGCGACGCTGGCGGCCGCCTCGCATGCGGCTTGGGCCCAGGCATGGGCCAGGCGGGTTTCCTCGGTTGTAGTGATCCCAACCTTTTCCAGTATTTCGTAGCAGGCGCGCGTTGTGTCCGCCGGGTGAGCGGGCGCGCGCAGGGCCCGCAGCGCCGCGATGGCCGGGCCGGACTGCAGGTAGCAGGGGATCTCGCTCTCGAAGTCTCGAAGAAGGTTGTGGGGGTTGCGTTCCTGGATGGCGGTGGCTGGGCCAAAGGCCATGCGGCCGCCCACGGTCCACAGACACCGCTGCGCCACCCATCCGCGCAGGATGTCGGTGAAGCGGAAGGTGACAAACGAAGGCAGGTAGAGGAAGGGGAAGGCCTGTCGCCGCCATAGGGTGTTTTGGGAGTTGGACGGCGCGAAGACGCCTTCGTTCAGGACCACGGGGTCGCGATGGCGAAAGCGGACGGGCCGGCCGGCGGTGAGGCGGTAGATGGCGTCCACGTCGGGCTCGCCGTCCACCAGCCCCTGCAGAGCCAGCACCCGCTGAGGCCCTGCGGACTCGATGGCGATTTCCTCGTTGCTCAGCACGAGGTCGAGCGGCAGGCCGCGCGGCCAGATGGGTTCATCCGTGAAAAGCCTGTAGATGTTGGCGACGGGGGGGCTCGTGACAAGGGGCAGGCTTGCCATGGGCGGGGGGACGGACGTCTCCCAGCCCGGCAAGGGGGCGTTGTCATCGTCGGTGTCGGCGATTACGTCCGCGCCCTGGCTCATGGCGTAGAGATAGCCGAGGTTCTTGCGCGCGTAGTGGTTCCAGGGCAGCCGTTCCGCCAGGCCGGGAAAGAGGTCGCGCTGGGCCTGCGGGCCCAGATAGGTCACGCCCGGCAGGCGCCAGTCCGATGGGGTTTTCAGATCGCCCACGACCACCACCTGCCATCCTGGGAGGGCGGCGAAACGGCGGACCGCTTCGGTGGGGCGCAGGATGGTGGTGAGGACGACGAAGCGTTTCTCTTGGGTTGCGGTCATGATTCTGGTCGCCTGTAGCTTCGGGGCGCAGTGTGGGCAAGCGGCGCATGGCGCGGCGCGCATTGTAGCCGCCATGACGCGGACGGGCAAGGCGAGAGTCCGCGCTTCGAGCCGGGTTGGGGGCGTCTGCTTGTTTGGACAGGGCGGCGGGTTGTGGTAGCATGGCCGCAGTCATGTGACGCGGGCGGTGAGCGGCGTTGAAAATCGGAGCGCGGGATTGAGATACCTGGTCACGGGCGGGGCGGGCTTTATCGGCTCGCACCTGTCGGAAGAGCTTCTCCGGCAGGGGCATGACGTGCTGGCGCTGGATGACCTGTCCACAGGCCGCTACGAGAACGTGGCGCATTTGGACGACGGGGCGCGCTTTCGCCTGGTGGTGGACACGGTCAACAACGCGGAGATCGTCAACGAGTGCGTCAAACAAGCGGACGCCGTGTTCCACCTGGCGTCGGCGGTGGGTGTGAGGCTGATCATCGATCAGCCTGTACGCACGATCGAGAGCATCGTCATGGGCACGCACGAGACGCTGAAGGCGTGCGCCCGCTACCGCCGGCCCATCCTTATCACCTCGACTTCCGAAGTCTACGGCAAGGGCGTCAAGACGCCTTTTTGCGAGGACGACGACCGGCTGTTGGGCGCCACGTCCAAGCGGCGGTGGAGCTATGCCTGCTCCAAGGCGCTGGATGAGTTCCTGGCGCTGGCGCACTGGTACGAGACGCGGCTGCCCGTGGTCATCACGCGGCTGTTCAACACCGTGGGCCCGCGCCAGACTGGGCAGTACGGCATGGTGGCGCCGGCGTTCGTGCGGCAGGGGCTGGACGGCAAACCGATCACGGTCTACGGCGATGGCCAGCAGTCGCGCTGCTTCGCCCATGTGAAGGATGTGGTCGAGGCGCTGGTGAAGTTGATTGATTGCCGCGCCGCGCGTGGCGAGGTCGTCAACCTGGGCAACGACGAAGAGGTGACGATCCTGGGGCTGGCGGAGATGGTGCGGGAGATGACGGGCGGCAAGTCGAAGATTGTGTTCATCTCCTACGACGAGGCTTATGGCGAAGGTTTTGAGGACATGCGGCGCCGCGTTCCGGACCTCGCCAAGGCGAACCGCCTGATCGGCTACACGCCGCGGCGCAAGCTGAGGAAGATTCTGGAGGACCTGGTCGCGTATGAACGCGCGGCGCGATCTTGACGGGTTCGGGCGCCTGGCCACGTTGCGCGCTTGGGGGCGGGCGGCGTGGCGGGCGGGTTCTCTTGAGGAGGTGTCGGCATGAGCGGCGAAGATCGCGAGAAGGAAGACCTGGAATCCAAGGACTCGGCCGGGCACGAGGAGCCCAGCGGCGCGAAGTCCGAGGCGGAAGCTCCGCCTGCCGGATAGGAGCCCCCCAACCGCGCCGCCGAAGGCGCTGAGACCGAAACCGCGGCGCCCGAAGCGGCGCCGGCGGAGGAGAACGCGCCCGAAGGCGCGGGGGCGGACGCGCAGCCGGAGGCGGCGCCAGGCGAGGCCGCGCCGTCCGAGGATGAAGCTCAGGCGGCGGCCGAAGAACCCGCGCCTTCCTCGGAGCAGGGCGGTCCCGCGGCCAAGGAATCCCCGGCGGGGATGTATCGGTCGCTGGCCCTTGTGGGCGTTCTGATTCTGGCGGTTCTGGGGTTCCTTTATGTGAAGGTTTATCTCCAGTCGGCCGGGTATCTGAGCGGCGTGCTGTCGGACGTGGATGTGCAGGAGCGCATCAAGGCGGCGGAGACGCTGTCGAAGATGGGCGAGGGCGCCGCGCCGGCGGCCGCGGCTCTTGTGGCCGCGCTGCAGGACGAATCGCCCGCGGTGAAGAACTACGCCAGGGCCGCGCTGGAAGGGCTGGGCGGCCGGCAGGCCGAGGCCCTGCCCCACCTGATCAAGGCCATCCACGGCGAACAGGCCGACGCCAAGGTCATGGCGATCGGCGTGATCGCAAAGATGGGCGAGGCGGGCCGGAGCGCCGGGCCGGCTCTGATCGTGGCGTTCAAGGACAAGGACGCCTCTGTGAGACGGGCGGCGGTCGGCGCCTTGGCGCAGGTGGCTCCCGGCAAGGAGACCGTGGATGAGATGTTCGCCATGCTGGCCGACAAGGACGGCGGCGTGCGCGAAGAGGCGGGCCGCGCGTTGCGCGAGGCGGCTAAGAGCGATGCGGAAGTGATGGACCGGCTGGTGGCTTGCGCCAAGGACAAGAAGGGCGCGGAGCAACTGGCGGCGGTGAAGACGCTGGGCGATTTCGGCCCGCTGGCGGCGCCGGCGGCGGCTGTGTTGCGCGACCTGGCCGCCAGCCCCGCGGCGTCGCTGGCCATCGCGAGTCTGACCGCGCTGCGCCGCGTGGCGCCGGACGCGCCCGAGAGCGTGGCGGTGTTCACGGCGGCGCTGGGCCGCCGCGAAGATAACATCAAGGCCACGGCCGCGGAGGCGCTGCTGGCCTTGGCGGCCAAGGACGGGAAGGCGGCGGCGGCTCTGCGCCAGGCGCTGCCCACGCTGCCCAAGAACACACAGAGCCGCGTTGAACAGGCTTTGAAGGCCGTGAAGTAGCTGGCCCGCGGCTGGGCGGCTGGCGTGTCGGCGGAAGCAGACGAACCGGCGGCCGTTTTGCGGGTGTGTGGATGACTATCCATGACTGAGCAGAGATTTCAGTTGTTGAGCGGGCCGCGTTCGCGGCGTTTGTGTCTGGCGAGTGTGGCGGCGCCGGACGTGGAGCCGGGCGCATGGGAGGTGGTGGACGCGGCCTCGGGAGTGACTGCGCCGGCGCAGATCGAGGGGGGCCGGGCGTGGTGGATGGCCGAGGACCTGGCGGCGGAGTGCCGGCGCGAGATGACGCTGAGGCCGGCCGCGGCGCCCCAGGCCGCGCGGGTGGGCGTGGCCAACGGCGACGCGGGGGTCAACGTGGTCATCCGCGGCGACCGGTTTACGAGCTACCGCTTCGCCGGCGTGGCGAGGCCGTATCTGAGCCCGCTGGCAGGGCCGTTCGGCGCGGCGGTGACGCGGCGTTGGCCCATGGAGGAATCGCCTTCGGAGAAGCACGACCATCCGCATCACAAAGGCTGCTGGGTGGCGTGGGGCGACGTCAACGGCGCGGATAACTGGAGCGAGCAGCCAGGACACGGCTTTGTGGCGCATCAGCGGTTCATGGACTTGTCGAGCGGTCCGGTGTTCGGCCGCATCGCGGCGGTGAACCATTGGACGGACCGCGATGGCCGCAAGTTGATGACGGAGGAGCGGGAGTACCGGTTCTACGACACGCCGCGCGGCGCCCGGTTTTTCGACGTGGCTGTGACGTTTCTTGCGGACGCGGGGGATGTCCGCTTTGGCGACACCAAGGAAGGCGGCATCGCGTCGGTCCGCGTGGCGTCGAGCATGGACGCCAGCGGCCGGGGCCGCATCGTTAACAGCTTCGGCGGGATCAACGAGGGGGAGGCGTGGGGCAAGCGCGCGCAATGGTGCGACTACTCCGGGCCTGTGGAAGGAGAGCTGGC
>CAYYEE010000316.1:0-5616 GCA_964470775.1 uncultured Planctomycetota bacterium
TGCGGCAGCTCAACGCCGCGGGGGGCGACCTGAAGGTGTTCAACCTGACGCCGCGGGTGTTGCTGACGTTCCGGCTGGTGAGGCTGAACCGGCTGCTGGAAATCCTTGAGACGCGCGATCAGGTGATCAAGGCGTTTGCGCGCAAGGAGAAGGAGGAGGGGGAGGGAGAGGAGACAGAGGAGAAGGAGTAGGGGCGGGGCGCAGGGCGCGGCGGCGTGGGCAGGGGCTGTCAGGGGGGCGTGAGTTTCTTGGTGAGGCAGGTGCAGCTCCGTCCGTCTTCGGTGCGGTAGTATTTCACTTCGTCCACGCACTGGTCCATGATGTAGAGTCCGTAGCCGCCCATGCGGGAGGGCTCGAACGTGGGGGGGCGGATGCGGGTGGGGCGGAAGAGGGGGGCGGTGTCGAAGAAGCGGACATAGAGGCGGTCGGGGTAGAGCTCGAGTTCGGCCTCGATGCGTTCGTTGGGGCGGCCTCCGTAGGCGTGGCGCATGATGTTGCTGAGGGCTTCATTGGCGGCGAGCTCGACGGAGTCGAGCGCGCCTTCGGGGACCATGCCGGCGGGGGCTTTGGCGCAGAAGCCGCGGAGGAAGTTGCGGAAGGTGTTGAGCTCTTCGAGGGCGCTGCTGAAGGATGCCTTCTCGCTGAGCAGGGGGATCCAGTCGCGGTGGCCGACCATCTTGATGACGACGCAGGTGACGTCGTCGGCGAGTCGTCCGCCGCGGATGAAGGCCATGGCTTCTTCGAGGACGGCGTTGATGATGTCTTGGGCGGAGAGGTTGTGGACGCGGCGGACGATTTCGGAGACGCGGTCTTCGCCGAAGAATTCGCCGGAGAGGGCGCGGGCGTCGGTGAGGCCGTCGGAGTAGAAGAAGAAGACGTCGCCGAGGTTGAAAGAGGCGGCGCGCTGCTGGTAGTGCTCTTCTTCGAGATAGCCGAGGGGGACGTTGTCGCCTTGGAGGTATTCGGAGCGGTCGACGCTGGCGCGGTAGTGGATGGTCTTGGTGTGGCCGCAGTCAACGTACTTGACCTGGCGCTCGGCCTGGTCGAAGCGGGCGTAGCAGACGGTGACGCTGCTGTCGAGGCCGATGAGTTTGGGGGTGATGCTGGAGTGGACGGAGCGGACGATCTCTTCGGGTTCGGGGGCGGGCCAGGCTTTGGAGGAGGCGACGACGCGGGCCTTGGCGCGGAGGAACTCGCTCTTGACCGCGGCGCCTTGGAGGGCGGCGGGGATGCCTTTGCCCATGACGTCGCCGACGACGACGTCGAAGCAGCGGTCGGAGTGTTCGAAGAAGTCGAAGAAGTCGCCGTCGACCTGCTCTGAGGGGATGGTGAAGGCTTTGACCTGGACGCCGAAGATGCCGGAGGGGGGCTCGGCGAGGAGGAGGTTCTTCTGGATGTTGGAGGCGATTTCGACTTCCTGGCGGCGGGCCTGGGCGAGCTGTTTTTCGGCGCGTTTGCGTTCGGTGATGTCGCGGGCGATGTAGACGGAGCCGATGAGCTTGCCTTTGGTGTCGTAGAGCGGGGATTCGGTGACGTGGAAGTCGCCGCCGAGGGCTTCGTCGTGGATTTCGGTGTTGCGTTCGCGGACTTCGGGGGCAGGGGCGGCGTCGGCGAGCCAGACGGGGATGTTTTGCTCGGAGGCGGGAGTGAGGCGGCGGCAGTCGATGCCGACGAGTTCGCGGGGGCTGCGGCCGAGGCGGTCGGCCATGGCGCGGTTGATGCGCATGATGCGGCAGTCGGTGTCGAGGATGGTGATGAGGTCGGGGACGGAGTCGAAGGTGCGTTCCCATTCCTGCTTGGCGCGGACGATGGCGGTCTCGATGCGCTTGCGCTCGACGATGTCGGCGACTTTCTTTTCGGCGATGGTGAGGCGGACTTTGAGGTGCTTGATCTGAACGGGCTTGGCGAGGTAGTCGTCGGCGCCGGCTTCGAGGACGGCTTGGAGGTCTTCGAGGCGGTCGCAGGCGGTGATGACGAGGATGACGGTCTGGTCGCCGTGGGGGGCGGAGCGCATGAGGCGGCAGAGTTCGAGGCCGTCCATGCCGGGCATGCGCCAGTCGACGAGGGCGATGGGGAAGGCTTCGTTCTGGTAGATCTTCCATGCGCTTTCGCCGTCGCCGCAGGCGGTGACTTCGTGGCCGCGGGCGCGGAGGACCTGCTCCAGCATGAACCTCATGCTCGGTTCGTCATCCACGACCAGGGTTTTCATGGGCGGCGCCTTTTGTTGGGGGGCGATGCTTGGCGCCGGCGAGCGGCCGGCGCCTGGGTCGCATGGGTAGAGACTAATGCGGGCGGCGGCCGGCGTCAAGGGGCGGAGGCAGGCGGCATGGGAAGCGCGAGAAGCATGGGAGGCGCGGGAAGGGAGGAGACGAGAAGGGCCGCGGGCAAGGCGCCCGCGGCCCGGGGAAGGCGGCGCGCATGCGGCCGATGTCTAGCGTTTGCGGAATCGGGCGAGGCGCGGGCCCTGGCCTTCGACGAGGGCGTCGAAGAGGGGCTCGACCTCTCTGAAGTTCTGCATCATGGGGTCGCAGGCGAGGGCCATGAGGGCGGTCTTGCGGCAGCCGGTGGCGGCGGCGTCGACCATAAGCTCGTGGGCGTAGATGGTGGCCAGGCTCCAGCGGGCGGCCTGGGGGGGGAGCTCTCCGACGAAGATGGGGCGGGCGCCGTGAGAGCCGATGACGGATTTGAGCTCGACGACGGCCCAGTCGGGGAGGTTGGGGACGGCGCCGCGGTTGGGGGTGTTGAGGACATGGACTTTCTCGATGCCCAGCGCGAGGGATTTGATCTGCTGGCCCATGGACTCGGGGCTGAGGCGTTCGGGGACCCAGGGGTCTTTGAGGCCTTTGGCGCGGAGTTCGAGTTCGGTGGGTTCTTTGTTGATTTCCTTGGCGAGGCGGCCTTCCTCGATGGTGGTGGAGCGCCAGCGCATGCCGTAGAGGAGCTCGTCGGGCTTTTTGTAGATGCGCGCGTGGGGGAAGAACTCGATGATGTGGCGGTCGCCGCCGATGGGGAAGATGTCGAGGATGGAGAGGACTTCGGTGGCGAAGGCGTGGCGCTCGGTGGGTCTGTCGGCGAGGAGGCGCTTCTTGAGCTCGGGGAGGACGTCCTTGCCGTGGCGGCGGAGGCTGAGGAGCCAGTTCATGTGGTTGGGGCCGGCGACGACGGCGTCGAGCTCGGACACGTCCACGCCCAGGACCTTGGCGAAGAAGGCGAGGTCGCTGGCGACGTTGTGGCAGTAGCCGATGACGTGGATCTTGGAGTATTTGCTGACCGCGCGGCAGATGGCGGACATGGGGTTGGAGTGGTTGAGGAGAAAGGCCTGGGGGCAGTACTTTTCCATGGCCTTGGCGATGTCGAGGTAGATGGGGATGAGGCGGAGGCCCTGGGAGAGGCCGCTGGGACCGACGGAGTCGCCGGTGGTCATGACGATGCCGAACTTGGCGCATATGTCGGTGTCGGTCTTGTGCCACAAGGCGCCGGGACCGTGGACGCCGATGGAGGAGATGGCGTAGTCGGCGCCGTCGAGGGCTCGGGCGAGGTCGGTGGTGGCGGAAAGGCGCAGGTCGGCCTTGGTCTTTTGAACCGTGCGCTTGGTGGCCTGGAGCACGGTGTTCATGCGTTTCTTGTCAATGTCGTAGAGCACGACCCGGCATCCGGCGAGCTCGGGGGTGACGCAGAATTCGCCGATGACGCCTTCGAAGTAGGCGCTGCCGCCGCCGAGGAGGACGATTTTGCGCTTCATGGGGGTCTTCCAAGTGGGACAAAGGGGTTGCTGTGCGACGCTCGGAAATGATGAGATATAACACAGTTGGACTTGGGGGGCAAGGCGCAAGGGACCCAAAATCGAGGACGGAAAGGACGAAAGGATGCATGTGAAGGCGATGCTGGGAGCATGGGCGGCGGCGCTGGCGCTGGGGGCGCTGGCATGGGCCGGCGCGCCGGCGGACGAGGCGGGGCCAGAGAAGGCGGCGAAGCCAGAGGGGCGGTCCGCGGCGGAGGAGAAGCCGGTGGACGCTTCGCCGGAGCATATCGCGGAGTTGGTGAAGCGGCTGGACGGAGAGGGGATGGCATTGCAGGTCAAGGCCAAGGGGGCGTATGAGGAGTTGGTCCGCATTGGGCCGCCAGCGGCCGACGCGCTGATGGGGGCGCTGGGCAGCAAGAGCCCGACCGCGCGGCTGTGGGCGGCGGCGGCGCTGGCGGGGATGAAGGACCGGCGGGCGATTGAGCCGATGCTGAAGCTGCTGGAAGACCCGGATAGCCGCGTGCGGATGGTGGTGACGTGGCATATCTCGGGGATGTGCGCGCTGGACGGGCGGATCGGGCCGGCGGTGCTGGCGAGGCTGGGCGACGCGAAGCCGGAGGTGCGGGAGTGGGCTCAGAAGGCGCTGGCGAGGCGCGTTCCGTTTGCCAGCGTGAAGGCGCCGGCGGAGGCGATGGTGGGCGCCGACAACGCGATGGGGCGGACGCTGGCGTTCAAGTTCCTGCTGGAGCACGCGCAGGGGGACGCGGGGGCGGCGGTGGCTGGGGCGCTGGCGGAGGAGAAGGATTGGCGGCGGCGCAGCGCGGCCGTGCGGGCGCTGGGCGAGGGGATTATGCCGGCGAACAAGGCGTTTTTTGATCTCCTTTTCAAGGCGCTGGACGACCCGAGCGATGAAGTGAAGGCGGACGCGGTGGAGGTATTGGAGCACGCGATGAAAGAGACGGCCGAGACCATGCCCGAGGACGTGCGCGGGGCTATCGTGGCGGTCTTGCGCCAAAAGCTGCCGGCGCTGGCGGTGTCGAAGACGCCGCGTTTGCGCGGGGCGGCGATGTATCTGCTGGTGTCGGGGGACAAGAAGGGGATGTACGAGTTGGCGCTCAAGGGGCTGGGCCATTCGGACGCGACGGTGCGCGTGTACAGCCTGCGGACGGTGGGGCGGTGCGGGTTCAAGACGTGGGACGTGGTGGACAAGGTGGCGCCGCTGTTGAACGACGGGGACTTGGAGGCGCGGACGCTGGCGCTGGCGACGCTGCGCTGGGCCACGGGCGCGAAGTTCGATTTCGACCCCAAGGCCGCGCCTGAAGAGCGCAAGGCCGCCTTCGAGAAGGTCAAGCGGGAGATCGAGGAGGCGCGGGCAAGGGCGGGGGGAGGGTGAACGGCGGGGTTTTGGGGCTTCGGGCGGGTTGAGAACGCCTGGTCACGCGAGACGGTAGTCGCGGGCGGTTTCGAAAAAGGCGAGAACGTTGGGGAGGGGGCAGTCGAAGCCGATGGCGTTGGAGACGCGCAGGACCAAGCCGCCGTCCTGGCCGCAGTTGTCAATGACGTGGCGCACCTCGGCGCGGACGTCTTCCGGCGACCCGAAGGGGAGGCTGCGCTGGAGGCTGCCGCAGCCGTGGAGGGTGATGCGGCGGCCCCAACGTTGTTTGACGGTGACAGGGTCCATGCATTCGGGCTGGATGGGGTCAACAACGTCAAAGCCGATTTCGATGAGGTCGTCCATGATGGCGGTGTTGTCGCCGTCGCTGTGGATGAAGACGTGGATGCCTGGGTTGACAGCCTTGGCGGCGCGGATGATCTGCGCGAGGACCGGCTTGTCGAAGCGCGTCTGCCCGTTGAAGCGCGGGGTGATCCAGTCG